>CAZRKL010000014.1:12281-30145 GCA_964600595.1 uncultured Leptolinea sp. | reverse complement strand
CCCACCCCTGATGGAACGAATATCCGTGATTATATTCACATCAAAGACCTGGTCAGCGCCCATCTTCTCGCTTTACAGGGTTTAGAGACCACAGAACGCCTTGTTTACAATCTGGGCAATGGGCGGGGATATTCCGTACGTGAAGTCATCGATACGGCCCGCAAAGTGACCGGGCATCCCATCCCGGCAATAGAAACCCCCCGGCGACCCGGGGATGCCCCGCGTCTGGTAGCCAGCTCAAACAAGATCCGCCAGGAACTTGACTGGAAACCCAAGATGCCAGACCTCGAAGATATCATCGCAACTGCCTGGGATTGGCACCGCACTCATCCACAGGGATGGAAGTAAAATTATTTAAATCTTCTTAGAGAGAGCGGGGTTCCCATGATTCCTGATCAGGAAATTATTCTCCGAATAGCAATTGCCGGTTTATTGGGTGCTGTTGTTGGGTTTGAACGCGAACGGCAGGGGCAGCCTGCCGGGCTGCGAACACACATCATTCTGGTCATAGGCGCCGCGCTGACCATGGCGCTATCTATTAACCTTGCCATTCAATTTCGTCCACTGGTACCCAATGGGGATCCCGCGCGGCTTGCCGCTCAGGTTATTTCAGGTATCGGCTTCCTGGGAGCGGGCGCCATTCTCAGGTATGGACCCAATATCAAAGGTCTGACCACCGCCACATCCCTCTGGACTCTCGCTGTGGTGGGTTTGGCTGTGGGCGCCGGGCATTATAATGCGGCATTTGCCGCTACAGGGCTGATCTTGGTGGCTCTGATTATCTTAAATATTGTAGAAAAACGCTTTATTCATCCATTCACCACGGTGGTGGTGGAAGTAGAGGCGCTGGATAGATCTGGTTTGCAGAATAGTGTTTTAGATGCTTTACATACATTTGCCCGATCGGTCGATGAACCCGGCATGGAAAAGAATTTAGTAGACAAGACCATCAAACTGAAATTTACAGCAAAAATTAAAGCAAAAGAGTCGGTAGAAGAGATTGTCCAAAAAATTGCTGAAATTGACGGAATAAAAAATATTAAAACATACTAATGTCAATGAGATAAACCTCCCCAAGAAAATAATCTTGGGGAGGGTTTTTATTTACCTTAATCTACTGCGAGCTCAGATTTTTGGGAACTCGCGAAATCTATTTCAGTATGGATATCTATGAAATATTCTTGCTATTCGCCTTCAGATGTGCCTCCACCGCGGCTGCTTTCAATGGATTGCAGCGCGAGGAACTGTTCACCAAAGCGGTTGACCTTGCCAATTTCCAGATCAAACTGACCAAAATGCCGTTCCTCATCATCCACCAGAAGCTCAAACACCTTTTTGGTGCCTGAATCAGAATTGGCAGAGCACTCATTTGCCCACTTGTTATAATCACGAATGCTGCCCTGTTCCATGGCGCTGGCTTTTTCGAGCATAATTTTTACATCGTGGATTTTTTGAACAACTTCTGAAGTTGCCATCTCCACTTCACCGCCCAGGAATAAAATTCTTTCAGCACATTTTTCCACATGTTCCATCTCTTCAATGGCCGTCTTCATAAATAATCGTGATAGCAGTTCGTAGCCCTGGTCTTCACAGTGAAAATGGAAATACATATACTGGTGAACAGCTGACATTTCATCAGCAACTGCTTTGTTTAATAATTCAATGCTTTTCTCGTACATATCCTCGTCTCCTTATATAAGTATAAAATATCTGTATAAATTATATCCCTTTCCAGCAAATAAATCCGATTCAAGCTTGCTTGACGTGCGATTCTGCATCATATACAATGAAGTAGACGATGCCCAGCCAGCAAGCTGGATATTTTCGATTGACAAATAAGGATCATCGATGGATCACAGCCAGGCAGTTTGGCAAGAGTGGATAACCAAAATTCAATCCTGGGGGTTAGCAAATCTTTGCGCTACCCTCATGGATGGACTATCTCCTGTTGCCCTTTTGAGCGCCCAGGTTCTTTATTTCGGACAACCGATCATCAGTCCACTACTGGCAACCCGGCAAATGAATGGACTAATTAATTTACTGGAAGACCCTCAAGCATATCAGGTATTCGCCCATGAACTTCGTAAGGCGGCAGCTGTATGAGTTCCCTGGCAGTCGGCTTGTTATTGATCGTCGCAACGCTGCTGATTATGGCGGTGTTTGCCTTTTTGGATCGATCACGAATAAAAATTAATTTCCGGCAAATACCTTCTCTGGAAAGTTTGCAAAAATCCATCAATCTGGTGGTAGAAGGCGGAAAGGGCGTTCACATTTCCCTCGGTCGGGGAAGTTTTCTCTCTCCCCATTTTGCCGGAACACTCGTAGGGCTAAACCTTCTAAAATTTTTAACAAAGCGTTGTCTGAATGGGGATGTTCCTCCTCTTTCTACAAGTGGAGATGGTCTGATCCACATTCTCTCGCAAGAAACATTGGATTCCGCGTACGAACGATCCCATTTGCCAGAAAAACATGGTCACGCCGAAGCACAAGTTGTAGGTCTCACCCCCTACTCCTATATCGGGGGAGCTATGATGGCGCAGCGCGATGAACAGCAAATTGTTATGCTAATTGCTGGGCACTATGGCGCTGAAGCCGCCCTGCTTGCAGACATGGCTGAAAGAAGCCGATCGCATACAATCAGTGGCACAGATGATATTTCTGCCCAGGCAATGTTGTTTGTTACGACTCGCGCTCCCCTGATTGGAGAGGAATTCTTCGCGGCGCCTGCATATACCAACCCTACCCTGCTGAACACATCCAGTTTGAAAGCGCAGGATGCTTTGAGGATTGTATTCGCCGCGGGTTTGATTATTGGCGCGATCCTTAAACTGGTGGGGGTATTGTGAAAAGGATATTGCCCTGGCTGGTTGTCATCCTCACCGGTATAACTGTCCTTTCGGGGTATTTTTTTGCGCATCCCATCCTGCAGCAGATCCGCACGATTATGCTGGATATCGCCATCACACTGGCGGGAATCGCAACTATCGTTGGGGTGATTAATCTAATTACTATCCATGCTAGAAAAGTCAGAGATGAAAAACCAGATTGGTTTAATAGCGTTGTGCTAATTGTTGCATTTGCGGGCACGACTTTATTCGGTCTGATATTTAAACCCTCCCACCCGATATTTACCCAGCTGGTTGCCTCTATTCAATTCCCGGTCGAAGCGAGTCTGCTGGCACTATTAAGCGTTACACTGGCAGCAGCCATGGTCAGGGCAATACGCCCAGGAATGAATCGAGCATCATTAGTGTTTATCGCTGCAGTTCTGGTCTTTATGTGGGCGGCAACCGGTTTTATTCCTTTCCAGAACAGTAAAGCGATGCAGTCGGTTGCATCGTTCTTGAACACATTGCAAATTGGTGGTGCACGGGGTATGTTATTGGGGATTGGTCTGGGTGCATTAACTGCTGGTTTACGCGTTCTCATCGGAAAGGATATTCCCGCAGGGAAGTAAGATGACTGTAACCTGTCCGAAATGCGGCCGCTCGAATACCGACGAGGCATACATCTGCCAGTTCTGTGATGCGCCTCTGGTCACATACACCCCGCCAGAAATTCCCAAGGAAGAGGAACAGGCAGCCGAAGACCAGCAATCGGATGAATGGTTGGAAAACCTGCGGAAAAAGAAAGATGAAGATGCGAAGGTTTTAGGGGAAGATTATTTTAACCGTTTTGGTCAGCCACTCGAAGAAGATGAGCAGGATGAATCAGTCAGGGACCCCGACCAATGGTTAAGCATGCTCAGCACCGAAGGGACTCCTCCACCACAAGATCCGCTCCAAAGGGATAATGATGCTCCTACTCCGGAGTGGCTCGAGATGATACGGGCACGCATCAACTCGGAAAACGGAGAACCTCAACCAGCCAGCCCGGAACAGGGTGAGGATTGGCTTAATAAACTTAGAAAACAAACCGAAGAATTGAAACCTCCGCCCGAAGGATTACCCGGCTGGGCGAAAACCGAAGCACCTTTGAGCGATATTATTGAAGAGATTGTTCCACCTGAAGAACCTGTCTCGCCAATTGAAGAAGCTGCAGAAGAGCCAGCCCCTCTGCCCATTGATGCAGAGATCCCTGTTCCAGAAGTCGAAACACCTCAACCGGTGAGCCCGCCACCATTTTTTGAATCAGAAGCCGAGCTCGCTGCTTTTCCACCACCCGAACAGCCGCTACCTGAAGGAGTTGATTTTACTCCACCGCCGCTGGCTGAACCGGAGCACCCCATACCTGAGGCGTTGAGGAACAGCATACCAGCTATTGATGCTTCACAGTTCTCAGAAGAATTTCTCTTACCTGAAGAAGAACTTCTAAAAAGAAAAGACGAGCCGAGAGATAAAATTCCAAGCCGCGAAATCCCCAACTGGCTATCCAATATCCTTGGCGAAAATGAAGCGGAAGCAACCTCCATGTCTGCGGTGGATGCCAGCCAAAAAGACCTGCCGGTTGACGGAATGGTTCAACCGGGCGCTATACCTGGCTGGGTACAGGCGATGCGTCCCACCGAAGTAATCGCTCCGCAGAAACCAGGAGGTCATGATTTTGACCGCCATACGGAAGAAAACGGTCCACTGGCGGGAATCCAGGGAACACTTTCCAGTGAATCAACTATTCCGGTTTATTCGCGGGTAAAAGACTATCATGTAGGATTGGATGCCAAGAAAAAGCGGGAAGAGAATATCTCCCTTTTTAAAGAAGTAGTCTCATCTGAACAAAAAGAATCAAAAGTGCCGGGATATCGGCGGGCTAGGGCGGCTGGAACTGTCAGGTGGGTGTTGGCTGCCTTGATGACTCTAATCCTCATTTTCGCGATGTTAAGGGGATTGAAACCTGAAAACTTGCCGGGGTCCATGCCAAAAGAGACTATCCAATTATTCCAGGCAATAGGTTCGCTGCAACCGGGCGACAAAGTGCTAATTGCTGTAGATTATGAGCCGGCTTATGCCGGTGAGATCGAGTCAGCAGTGAATCCGGTATTGAATCATCTGATGGTACGACAGGCGGACCTGTATATCATATCCACCACACCAGCGGGTTCCTCTCTGGCTATGAAAATGCTGGCAGGCATGAGCCGATTTCCACAGCCTGCTCACGCTCCATACCAGAGTGGCGAATCATTTCACATCCTCGGGTATCTTCCGGGTGGTCAGGCTGGAATCCAGCTACTGAACCAAGGACCCGTGAAAGCCATTCCTGTTACACCCGACCTGATAAAAACATCGGAATTTCCTGCTTTGACAGAATACACCAGCCTGGCTGATTTTAAAGCTTTACTGGTGTTATCAGACCAACCAGATACCGTCAGGGCATGGCTGGAACAAATGCAAACCACCAATGGGCAGCCAGCATTATGGGCGGTGGTTAGCGCACAGGCGGTACCCATGCTGCGTCCCTACGTCCGTTCAGGGCAATTGCAGGGATTAGCTGCTGGGGAATACGGAGGAGCCCTATATGAAAGGATCTTCCAACAACCCGGAGTAGCCTGGGGACAGTGGAATGTATACCATACCGGGTTGCTTACCGCCATCTTGCTCGTTTTAATGGGCGGCGCGCTCAATTACACCGGTCAATGGATTCTGCAATCCAGAAGGAAGAAATCTGCATGAACATGCCCACCAGTGACATCATCTGGGGAGTAATTGGATTTCTTCTGTCAATCATGGTCTTCAGCTACCTGATCGGCGATAATCCCCTTTTCCGCTTTGCCATTCACCTCTTCATTGGTGTATCTGCGGGGGTTGTAACCGTCATTGTGCTTTATCAGGTTTTGTATGCACGGCTTGTTCTACCCTTTATTAATGGAACCGCCACTCAGATGGTGATTACGATGATCCCATTGGTTCTGGCCATTTTGCTGCTGTTCAAATCTTCAGCATCAACTGCCAGTGCCGGAAATATTCCGAGTGCTTTTCTACTGGGCACAGGTGCCGCCCTAACAGTTGGAGGAATTGTTTTAGGGACTCTGCTGCCACAAAGTTCTGCAGCCATCCTGCCGTTCAGTGAAGGCTATACTTTCGGTGAAAAACTTGAAGCTGCATTCATTCTCTTCGCTACCATATCTACGTTGCTTTACTTCTATTTCGGTTCGCGTCTCGATCTGGGCAGACCTTTGCACAGACCCGCATGGATAGAATGGAGTGCCCGGATCGGGCAGGTATTCATACTGATCACTTTAGGCGCGATCTTTGCAGGAGTTTATGTAACAGCAATGACCGCCCTCACAGAGCGGGTTATCACATATTTTCAAATGTGGAGTAACCTATTCAGGTAACCAGTATGGCATCCAAACCATCTGAATTTGATTCAATTCTGGCAATCGATGTAGGAACAGTCCATACCCGGGCTTATCTGTTTGAGATCGCTGGCGATACCTACCGATTTATTGCACAGGGTGTATCTCGTACCACAGCCGAGTACCCGGTGAGGGATATCGGGGAAGGCATTGTCTTCGCCATTCAGCAATTGGAAGAAATTACTGGTCATCAGATACTCGGTCCGGACGGCAAGTTCATTATTCCATCCTTGCCCGGTGGCCAGGGTGTGGATGCTTTAACCGCGACCCTTTCAGCCGGTCCATCCATAAAAGTGGTTTGCGCCGGTTTGCTGGGTGATGTTTCAGTTATCAGCGCGGAACATCTGGCGAAAACAGGTTACACCAGAGTGCTGGACCGTGTCAGCATCACGGATAGTCGGCCAATGGATGAGCAAATTGACGCCATCATAAAAATCATGCCCGAAGCGATCCTTCTGGCAGGCGGAACAGAAGACGGCGCGCAGCGCGCGATGCACCGTGTATTGACCACCCTTGGATTGAGCTGCAGCTTACTCCCCCCTGAAAAACGCCCCGAGGTTCTATTCACCGGTAATCAATCCATTCGGGGAGATGTAAAAGGCGTTTTGGAAGCCAATGTGCCACTTACCATAGCACCCAACATTCGCCCTCAGCCTGAAATCGAGGTGCTGGATCCTGCCCAGGCGGCTTTTATGGAAATCACCAACCGCTTGCGATTCCGTCAGGTGATGGGATCAGCCGACTTGAACACGCTTGTGGGTGGCAAACTGTTACCAACCGCTTATTCCTTTGGGCGGATGATCCGCTTCCTGGGGAAAATTTACCAAAGTCCCCGAGGTGTACTGGGTGTGGATATGGGTTCCTCCCAGACAACCATCGCCCTGGCGAAAGGCGGAAAGCTTAACCTGCGGGTTTGTCAGCCGGGTAGCGACAGGTTGAACCTTCTCGAATCAATGTACCAGATACCCATCCAAGAATTGATCTCATATATTGGATTTAACCTCTCAGAAGATTATATTCGCGACTATCTCATCAATAAGGTCATATATCCAGCAAGCATTCCAACAACCCAGGAAGATCTCGCGATAGAGTATTCACTTGCCAGATACAGGTTGAGGAACGCCGTCAACCAGTTTGCCACATCTTATCCAAATATGAACCTGGGTTACCGTGATGGACTTGCCCCCGGTTTTGAACCGATCCTGATTTCAGGCACCACACTCACATCCACCCCCTCACTTGCTTCGAGCCTGCTGATGATTCTGGATGGTTTGCAGCCTACCGGGCTGACCACCATTGTGTTGGACCAGAATCATCTCCTCCCGGTGCTGGGATCTGCCGGCTCTTTGACTCCCGCCTTGCCTGTGGAAGTGCTTGAAACGGGTATGCTTTTCAATTTGTGCACCCTGATCGCCCCCATAAGTCAGAAACGTCCCGGAACAACCATCATGACAATCCATGTCATCACAGAAGATCAACAAGAAATTGATATGGAGATACAACAGGGTACGCTCACGGTGATTCCACTTTCACAGGGTGAGGTTGCGCAGCTGTTTATCGAAACGCACGAAAAAGATCAGGCTGGTCTCTCTGCAAGCAAAACTGGCGGATATAAGGTGACTGCAGGTGCGTTGGGTATTGTTATCGATGCCCGCGGACGACCATTAACCATGCCCGGCGAAATTGTCGCCAGGCAGGAAACATTACGTCAGTGGATGACCATTCTCGGCAACTAGACTGCTAGTATCCCGGCGGGTAACCGGTAATCTTGCGAATTTCCTCATAAAGCGGCTTCAACCGACCATACATTTTTGAGTACACTTTTCGATAGAGGGCATCATAGATCGCCTGCGCTTCAGGGTTGGGCTCAAAAACCCTCCCAATGCGGGTCATGGCAGATACTGCCGATTCGAAATCGGAATGCAACTTTAAACCAACAGCAGCATCTATTGCCGCGCCCAAACCAGAGGCTTCATAGACATGCGGCTTTGCAGCCGGGATGCCAAAAATGTCTGCTGTGAGCTGCATCGCCACATCACTCTGGCTGCCGCCACCCGCCACCCGCACCTCTCTGATTTTTAATCCGCTGCGTTTCTCAGTTCTTTCCAATCCATCCCTGAGGGCGTACGCCAATCCTTCCTGGATGGCGCGATACAAATGTGCACGTTGATGAATATCGCCAAATCCAATCACCGCGCCTTTTGCTTCAGGACCTGGGACTCTCAATCCGGGAGACCAATATGGTTGAAGAACCAGACCCAGTGAACCGGGTGGTATCTGTTTTACATTTTCCTCAAAAATCACCTCGGGTTCCACGCCACGATCAAGGGCAATCTTTTGTTCCAGCGCGCCGAACTCCTGTTTGAACCAGCTCACCATCCAGTAACCACGGTATACCTGAATCTCAAGGCTGTACGCGTCAGGAACTGCCGCGGGATATGGTGGAATAAGCGGAATCACTTCGGTGTATTTGCGATGCGTGGTGTTTATGGTCGCCGAGGTGCCATAACTGATACATGCGACATGCGGATCCAGGCATCCCGAACCGATTACTTCGCACGCTTTATCTGCTGCCGCTGCAACGAGTGGTAAGCCAGCGGGTATCCCCGTCTCTTCGGCTGCCCTGGCGGTGATGTTCCCGAGAATCCCTCCTGGAGGTACCAGATCTGGCAAAATATCCTGCTTCATTGGAACAGCCTGCCACTTCCAATCCAGTTTACCCGCCCAGGTAAGTTTTTTATAATCAAAGGGGATGAATGCCACCTGGCAGCCAACTGAATCAGCCAATTGGTCAGTTAATCTATACGTGAGATAACCAGACAAAAGCAGGTACTTGTTTGTCTTCTCCCAAACATCCGGTTGATGTGTGCGAATCCAGTTGCACTCCGCTTCTGCCTGCAGGTATGATACTGTCTCAGTCATTCCTGCAATACCAAAAAGAATTCCCCAAAAACCCGAAACCGGTTTTAAACCAAAGGTTCGCCGATTATCCATCCACAATATTGCGGGGCGGAGGGGCTTGCCGTCTTTATCCAGGTTTATCAATGTCGAACGTTGAGTTGTGACTGCCACACCCGCAATAGAACCTTTATCTACTGCAGGGTTCTCCCATAATTGCTGGCAAGCCTGACACACTGATTCCCAGAATTTTTCAGGAGGCAATTCGAACCAACCTGGTTGATCACTCTGATAGGGGGGTATTGCTACCCGGCTTTTTGCAATCAAATTCCCCTTTAGATCAAATATCAAAGCCCGAACACTTTGTGTCCCGTTATCAATTGCCAGAATGGTTCGGTTATCCTGATCCATAGATGCCTCCATCGTTCTGTTATCCAAGGTGGTCATTCTGGCAGGGAATAGCATTCCCGCCAAAGTTTTATATATCGATCAGCTTCCTTCTCCCAGCGGATATCATCCCACCCGATTGCTGCCTGGACATAAGGTTTTATTTCATCCAGTAAATCCGCGCCCCCGTTTTGATTTGTTAACCCAAGCCGCAACCTCCGCAGCATGAGGTCATCCAAATGCTGTATGGCTTCGCTGCGGGCTGCCCACATTACCTCGCCCCATAGTGCCTGGCTGCCAGGAATATGTTGTAATTGTTGATTGTCCCAGTCTGCAAGGATGGCTTGCGTCGCCTTTCCAAACCTACCGGCTACACGCTGCCAGTCAACCGCGGGGAGATCCGTTTTCACCTCAGGTACCGGATCAAACAAGATCGCATTCCAGGGGATAACGGGTTTCCCGGGCAGCAGATCTCTGATTGAATCAAGAGTCTCCAATGCCATCCTCCGGTAAGTCGTTAGCTTGCCGCCGGTGATGGTTACCAAACCTTTTTCATGCCACAATGAGTGCGCGCGTGACTCCTTGGACGGGTTTGCAGTTCCACTGCTGACAATCGGACGTAAACCAGAAAAAGAGGAGATTACATCATTCTCTGTTATCGCCGACTTTGGGAAAAGGTAATCCAGCGCTTCAAAAATATAGTTGACTTCATCACGCGTGATTACCGGTTCCGGATGCGCTTTTTCCAATGCTTCAGGATGATCGAGGTCGGTGGTACCAATTACAGTTACCCCCTCCCAGGGGAAAACAAACATTGCCCGTTTATCGCGTGGATGGAAAAATGTGATCGCGGCGTCCAGAGGAAGCCTCTCAGCAGAAAAAACCAGATGGCTGCCGCGTTGCTTCCGTATCCTTGCAGGGGCTTCCACTTCCTTGCGTAAATCATCCGACCACGGTCCGGTAGCGTGGATCACCACGCTGGCTTCCACGTCTTTTTCGTTTTTTACACCCTTGACATCAGAATATACCAAACGAGCCCCTCGAACTCTGCCTGTGGTATCGAAACACAGGTTGGCCGCCCGGGTGTAATTCATGGCAATACCGCCCGCCATCACGCCTTCCTGCAACACCCTGAGTACCAGACGGCTGTCATCTACTTCAGCATCGCCATAATAAAAACCGTCCGTTACCTGCGGGTTGGTTAACACAGGGTAATCTGTACGAATTTGGTTTCCACTCAAATGTCCATGGTACCAACGGGGTGCCATCAAATCATAGATGGTTACCCCCATGCGATACACCCTCCGCGACGAACTTCTACCACTCATTACAGGCAGTAAAAACCGCAATGGGGTAACAAGATATTTCGCCTGCCGCAGCAGACGTTCGCGCTCTCGTACAGATTCACGGGTGACGTTGAATTGATAATTTCGAAGATAACGAAATCCACCATGAACCAGTTTTGAGGAACGGCTGCTGGTTCCAAAAGCAAAATCCGATTCTTCAACAAGTAATACCCGCAAACCCATTCGCGCGGCAAAATTGAAAATCCCCGCACCGGTAATGCCCCCACCGATGACCAGGATGTCAAAAGGTCTATCCAAATCCTTCCAGGCGTTTTCTCGCCAGTTGTTTCCCCACATAGCTCCCTCTATATAAACAATTTACCAGGATTCATCATCCCATCTGGATCAACTGATTTACAAGCAGATTGGATCATCTGCATTCCAAGCTCTCCCTTTTCAGCCTTCAAATATGGCATATGATCCAGGCCAATTCCGTGCTGATGGCTGATTGTGCTACCCAGTTCCACGATCTTGCGGCTGGCAGCTCCCTTCAATTTCTTCCAACGCGAGAGTGTAACTTCGGGGTCGGGTGATCTTCGCCACAGGTAGGTGATATAGGTGCTGGCTCCCACATCATACAAGTGTGAGAGGTGCGCAAATACCAGAATCTGCTCACCTTCATCTTCAATCGCTGTCGAGAGCGCATTCTTGATTGCACTTACGGCCTGTAATACACCCGACCAGTTCACGCAGGTTTCCAGAGTGTCCAGCGCAAATCCCTTCTCCCAAAGTGTATTGCGAAGATATGGGGTGAGGAAACGCGTTTTGCGCCACATATTGCCAATGAAATAATTTACTGAAAATCCACGGTGCTTTCGGCAAATCGCCTGCATTTGATCATAGGCAATTTCACACGCATC
Organism: uncultured Leptolinea sp.; assembly: GCA_964600595.1. Lineage (GTDB taxonomy): Bacteria > Chloroflexota > Anaerolineae > Anaerolineales > Anaerolineaceae > DAIOEK01. The sequence goes on along the minus strand of CAZRKL010000014.1, from coordinate 18,362 downwards.
ATCATTTCCGGTTAAGCCATAGATCAGCATACAGCGTTGTTCACCAATACCGATCAGCTTCAGACCGTTCTCAGCAAGGCTGACCAGTTTCTCTTTACCTGATAATTTCAACGTGGTGATGGTTTCCTGCGCGTCTGCCAGGCGTAGCATTGAAACAGATATGCCAGCTTGTACAATTTCACGCACAGCCATTGCCCCTGCTTCCCAGTGTGGGAAGAAAACTGCGTAGAATTTTTCCACCTGCGGCAGCGGATGCACCCGCATGGTAGCCTGACTCACAATCCCCATTCTGCCTTCACTACCTAAAACTACCTGCCGCAGATCAGGTCCGGCTGCAGATGCCGGGTGGGCGGGCATATCCATCCATCCTGATGGCGTAAGCATCCTTGCGCCCAAAAACATATCGTCAATACGTCCATATCGGTAACATTGTTGCCCAACCGAACGGGTAACCAGCCAGCCACCTAATGTAGAATACTCAAAGCTCTGTGGAAAATGGCCCAGCGTGTATCCATGCTTGCCTAGCTGTTCCTCAAGGGCTGGTCCGGCGGCACCCGCTTGAAAGGTCGCCATCCTGCTGGTTTCATCCAGATGTAGCAGAGATCCCATCCGCCCCATATCCACTGAGAGAACAGGTTTATCACCAACAACCGGGTTTATATGCCCCAGCACACTCGACCCGCCGCCGTAAGGGATGATGACCGCGCTGTTCTCACGGGCATACGAAACCACTTCTTCTAAATCTTTTTCACTTTCAGGAAATGCAACAGCATCAGGATAAACGCCAATCCTGCCAGATCTTAATGCAACCCAATCGGGCAAACTCTGCCCGCGGGCATGCATCAGGCGTTCCATTTTATCTGTATGAACACCCATCCGTGCAGGTAACCTTGTTTCTGGCATGCCATTCAGAACGTCTTTTATATCAGCATCCGGGATTTGTTCCGGGACACCAACCACCTTTTCGAGGTACACACGAGCACTTTCTGCGAGGTGATAATCTGTTTCCGCGTTACCCCAACCATTCCATCTTTTCATATTCCCTCCCAAAAGATCAATTTCTCCCACAATTTTTTACAAGCCTGGCAAATTACGAGGAATGTTTTTCGAGCCAGGCAGTTTGTGTCTCTTGAAGCACACGTTTTATCAGTACCTCTGCCACCTCGGGCTCCTCTGCCCGGGCAGCCTTTCCAATCATCCTGATGGCTGTGCCGATTTTTTGTCTTTCTTCCGCATTTTCATATACTGGAATCATGGCTGCTACCCAGAAGTTTTCCAGGCTGTTCAGAATCAATCCAGAGAGCGGATTCCCGGATAGTATTGCCAAACCATGATGGAAATGCCAATCGGCTAGTGCAGTTTCATTTAGATCATCAGTCAGCTCAGAAAAGGATTGGGAAAGCAATAGGACTTCTTCCGGTTTTCGGGTCACTGCTTCTCTGGTATAAGTGGGAGCCAGCAGCAACCGCAGTTCCAGCAAAGCTCCAGTCATCTCAACTGAAGGTGGCTGGTAGATAGCCGCCTCACTCAGCAGGGAGAGGTTCCCTTCAACCAGAATGTCGCGAACCCGTGTCGGCTTTCCATGATGGATTTCTATCCATCCTGCACGACTGATCCGTTGTAGTACCTCGCGCAGGGTTGGACGGGTAACTCCGAGAATTCCTGCAAGAGCTCTTTCTGGCGGAAGAGCTGAATCTGCAGGAAAACCTCCGTTGAGAATTTCCTGGATAATTTGTCTTTCTGCCTGCTCGGCAGGTTTGGATATTTCAGATCTGGCCATATTCCTCTCCTGAAGAAGTGGTCTGACCAGGTTATTTTACAATAGGATGAAATATTCCGCTTGAAAATATGTCAAGGAATTATTGAGACACAACCACCGTGTTTTTTACCCTGCGTTCCGCCCACCAGGCATACAGGCTGAGCAAGAATCCACAAAAGAGCGCACCCGATACTATCAGAAGGGTTCTCTGCAGGGCAACAACCTGGTACTCCACCGGAGCAAGAGATGCATCGGCGTAGTGAATTCCACCCGAGACGGAGACAATCAATCCAGACCAGATCGCTCCCAGGATTGCAATACCGGTAGTCTGGCCCAGGGTGCGGGTTAGCGCCTGTAAACCGGATGCAACACCCAGTCTGTTACGCGGAGCGGAACTCATTATGGCATTGTTATTGGGTGATTGAAAGAAACCGATGCCAAAACCCATAGGAATGAATCTGAGAATATACCCTCCAATGCTGGTATCGACCTGCAGGGTGCTGACACTCAAGAAACCGAGCACCATCATTGCAAGACCAATCACTGTGAGTGGACGGGTTCCCACCCTGTCAGAGAGAATCCCAGATATGGGAGCAATGATCCCCACAGTGGCAGGCACAACCGCCAGCATTAAGCCAATGGTTTGAGGAGGATACCCTCGAACATTCTCAAGATAGAATGGCATTAATAAAATTGTTCCCGCGGTACCAATAAATGAAATGAAACCGGTGATCAGGTTCACGCTGAACAATCCATTACGAAAGAGATCAAGATCAATCATGGGTTGATCGACCCGTGCTTCTGCGCGGATAAACAAAACCAGAAAGAGGATAAATCCGGCTAGCAGCCCGAGAACAACCAGATCAAAAAACCCTCTGACTTCTCCAATCGTAAGACCAAGCAAGAAGCAGGTAAGGCTCACCAGCAGCAATCCCGCGCCCAGGAAATCAAATTTTTGTTTTACACCAGGTACGATATCCGGCACATATTTTACAACCAGCAGTGTTCCAATAATCCCAATGGGCAGGTTGACAAAGAAAATCCAATGCCACGAGAGTGCGCCCAATATTACACCCCCAAGTGTTGGTCCAGTGATAATCCCTAAAGAGACCATCAATCCACTGATTCCCAGCGCTTTTCCCCTTTCCTGAGGTGGAAAGTTCTCGGTTATGATGGCAGTGCCAAGCGCCATCATCATTGCCCCGCCAATTGCCTGAAATATTCTGGCTGCAATCAGAACACCAATGGTTGCAGAAAGGCCGCATGCCAGCGAGCCTGCCATAAAAACCAAATAGCCAGCCGTATAGATCCGCTTTTTCCCAACCATGTCTGCCCACCGCCCGATACTGAGCAGGAGCACTGCGATTGTAAGCAGATACCCTAAAACAACCCATTGCACAGTGCTGAAAGATGTTTGTAAATCAGATTGCAATGTTGGAAGAGCGATATTCACGATACTTCCATCAATGGTTGCGAGGAAAATACCGGTGGCTACCGCTGCCATCACAGTCCATTTTTTTGAATAATCAATTGTTGTATCTGAGGGATTCATGTATGCTGGCACCATCAAAGTAATCAGGTTGTGCGTTGTATAATATCATAAATTTACTGGAGGTCAGCTTTTGTCATCAGATCACCTTAACCGACTGGATTCATTATTGAATGATTACCAACTGGATGTATTATTCTGCCGGCTGCCTGAGAATATTGTCTATCTAAGCGGAGCTCTGCCGGTGCTGGGTGTATCCATTGCAGCCTATCAGCCGCAAAAATTCACTGCCTTGCTTCAGCCCGAATTTGAAAACATCTGGTACCCCAACCTGAACCGACAAACTGATTCTTTCCCCACCGGTCATCTGGGAGATGCACCCATCACGAAATCATATGCCGAGTGGCTAGCCAGACTTCATAGCCAGCACAAGATCTCTCCCCTGCGTATCGGCATTGAAATGGACATCAGTATCGCGTCTCCTGCTTTCAATGCGTCAGAAATGCTGCTGCCAGGCAAAACATGGCAGGACTTGCTGCAGGCAGAATTTCCGGAGGCAAGGCTGGTTGATGCCATTCCGGTATTAGAACAAGCACGGGCAATCAAGGATGAAGGGGAGATCGCGCTGCTGCAAAAATCGTGTGAGATTGCCAATATGGGTCTCTCTGCTTTACAAAGTACGCTTCACCCCGGCATGAGCGAAGTTGAAGCAGCAGCCCTGGTTGAAAGTGAAATTCGTGTGCGTGGCACTGGCTGGAAAGGCGCCAGACTGGTTCAGGCATTTGCCCAGGTCACCACGGGTCCAGATGGCAGCTACCGCCAATCGATGTTAACGCCTTCCTCCACCCGAAAAATGGAGAGGGGGGATCTGGTTATGATTGAATTGGGAGTGTGCGTTGATGGATATTGGTCTGATCTCACCCGTACCTATTGTGTTGGTAAACCGGATCAAGCCCAGATTCAAGCGTACAATGCGGTATTTGAAGCGCAACAATGTGCTGTAAAATCCTTGCAAGCTGGAAATCGATGGGGTGATCCAGATCAGGCAGCGAGAGCATGCCTGCAGTCTGCCGGGTATGGCGCTTATTTCAAACATGGCACCGGTCACGGAATCGGTTGCAGGTACCACGAAAGTATACCCAGATTGAATCCGGGTGCGGAGGATCTGCTTGAAAATGGCATGGTAACCAGTGTTGAACCTGGCATTTATATTCCCGGTTTTGGCGGCATCCGGATAGAAGATAATCTTGCAGTTACCGAAGGTGGCCCGCTCTGGCTTTCGATACCCGCGGAACGATGGTAAACATGACTCATTCAACTTCAACCCAACAATCCTTCTGGCAACAGCTCCTTCCGCAGAAAACTGAAAAATGGTGGAATATCTGTTTGATTCTGGTTGTTGCAACTGGTTTTTATTTCAGGGTACTCTACATTCAACAACCAGCTGGTAATGATGAAGCGTATTCATGGCTGGCTTTCATTAGGCTGCCGTTCGTACGCATGATCACGGATTATTCGCATCCTAACAACCACATTTTTCATACTCTTCTGGCTGGCGCATCCACCAGCCTGTTTGGCTCTGCCGTTTGGACCATCCGTTTGCCAGCCTTCATTGCTGGCGTATTGATGATTCCATTTGCCTATTTAGCCGGGAGAAAATGGTACAACCCGGCAGCCGGTTTACTGGCTGCTGCCTTTGTTGCAGCCAGTCCGAATTTTCTATCTTACTCTGCCCAGGCGCGTGGGTATTCAATCCTTACCCTCATCACACTAATCATGCTCTGGTTGGGGCATGGATTGATCCGCCAGTTCAACCTGCCAGCATGGATTATTTTTACCATCTCAGGTGTCCTCGGCGCATACACCATTCCCATTATGATTTACCCGCTGGCAGCCATCTATGTCTGGATATTTTTTGAAATCCTGATTGAAAATCGAAAAACGGCTGGTTGGCAGAAAAACCTCTTTCCGGTTTTAATCAGCGCAGTGGCTGTAATCATTGGCACTGTAATTCTTTATTCTCCGGTGATATTCTGGGGAACCGGTTTGAAATCACTCATATCCAATGGTGAGGTTGTGTCACAACCCTGGCAGGAATTTCTCACCAACCTTCGTGTGAGATTGTTGCGCACCTGGGATGAATGGAATGATCATTTTTCTGGATTTTTCACAGTCATTACGCTGATCGGTTTTTTTGCTTCCATCTTCCTCCACCGATTTGTCGCCCGACACCGCATTCATCTCGCCGCTGCTTCTTTGGTCGGGTTCGGCCTGGTGCTGCTGCTGCACAGGGTTGCACCTTATACCCGTATCTGGGCTTTTGCCCTGGCATGGTTTTACCTGGTCTCTGCCGGAGGCTGGGCAGCGCTCATCCAGTTATTGGTGGGGAAAGGCAACCTGGCGTATGTTTTGATTCTGACTACTCTGGCAGCGTATCCCCTGCTTGAAATTGGCGTGGCAATCCAGGGTGCTAAATTTAAAGATGTCACTGCCACCGGGGTGGAAGAAGAAACTGCAAGGTATCTGGCACAGAACCTTGATGATGGTGAGCAGGTTCTGGGGGTTATTCCTTTCAACACCCAGGTCAAGTTTTACTTCAGCCTGATGGGAGATTACGAACGCTGGTTTTACAATACAGCCAAACCCACCCCCTTTGATGACGCAATCGTAATAGTTGCGACAAAATATGATCAGACACTTGAAACAGTTCTGGAAAGAAACCAGGTGCAAGAGCACGTGGATTCTAAGCAGGCAGAATTAATTCATACATACAAACATGTAGAAGTTTATCGAGTACCCTCTGCAGGAGGTTTACCATGAGCATATACTTTAC
>CAZRKL010000014.1:0-12181 GCA_964600595.1 uncultured Leptolinea sp. | reverse complement strand
ACTTACCGACAGCTACTGCTGAAGAAATTGCCATACTGGTGGAAGAAGAAGCCAGAGCTATTGAGACAGAAGATCGTGAATCCAACCGTTCCATGGGTGAGTATGGAAATACATTGGTTCCACAAAATGCCAGATTCATCCATCACTGCAATACAGGTGCGCTGGCAACTACCGGCATTGGTACTGCGCTGGGAGTTATCCGAACGGCTCATGAAAAGGGAAAGAACGTCTTCGTTTATGTAGATGAAACCCGACCGCGTTTGCAGGGAGCCCGCCTCACCTCATGGGAATTACTGCAGCTTGAGATTCCCCATCAGATTATCGTCGATGGCGCCGCAGCACATATCATGCGGACTCGCGGTGTGGATCTTTGCGTGGTGGGTTGCGATCGGGTTGCCGCAAATGGGGATACCGCAAATAAGATCGGCACTTTCCAGCTGGCATTAGCTGCTTATGAACTGGGTGTGCCATTTTATGTGGTGGGTCCCACAAGTACCATCGATCTAAATATCCCGGATGGAGATCATATTCCCGTGGAAGAAAGATCGGAAGATGAGGTCACCCGCATTGAAGGAGTGCAAATAGCCCCGTTAACTTCGAAAGCCTTTAACCCCGCTTTTGATATTACTCCTTCCAAATACATTACCGCAATCGTCACTGAAAACGGAATTGCCCTTCCGCCATATAAAACCAGCCTGTCAGGTATGTTCCGTTGATCTGCAACTTATCATCTCACACATCGTATATTGCATAGAAAGGAGAGATGATTATGACCGATAGAAAAAAGAATTCAGTGCCCTGGTTCCTATATCCTTTCTGGCTGATCTGGCGCCTGGTTTGCTGGGTGATCGAATTGACCGGAAGGTTGGTTGGAGTGATCCTCGGTCTGGTTTTTATGATCGTGGGAGTTATTGTTAGCCTGACCGTCATCGGATTAATTGTAGGTATTCCGATGTTCCTCTTAGGGGTCCTTTTACTGGTACGAAGCATCTTCTAATCTTTCACCTCCATCGGCTGACTGAAAAACAGCAGCCGACTGACAACATCCACCGATCGGTGTTAATAGCAATCAGCAGGCAACTGAGCTCTGCTGATTGCCTGCTTAAACGGTCATACAAAAAAGAATGCAACAGTTTTCATTCTGGTATGATTAAATCTAACCAAATTAAACCACTGGAGACATCCATGAAAAAAGTTGTGATCGCATCATCCAATCCGGTTAAGGTGCGTGCTGTCCTGGAAGGTTACAAATCCATTTTTCCTGAACAGGAATTTGTACACATTGGTTTAAAATTCGACTCGCCTGTAAGCGCGCAGCCCATGGATGATGAAGAAACTCTCGAGGGTGCCCGGAAACGCGCAGAGATTGCCCGACAGATGGCGGAGGATGCAGACTACTGGGTGGGTGTGGAAGGTGGCATTCATGAAGATACCCACGGGATGCTCGCCTATGCCTGGGTGGTCATCCTGTCGGGTGAGAAGATGGGGATGGGACGCAGCGCTGCTTTCTATCTCCCTCCTCAGGTAGCGGATCTGGTCAGGCAGGGCAAGGAACTCGGTGAAGCGGACGATATTGTTTTCAATCGTACCAACTCCAAGCAGGAAAACGGCGCAATCGGGCTGCTTACAAATAATGTGATTGACCGGCAAAAGCTTTACGAACCGGCTGTTATTATGGCACTGATCCCATTCAAGAATCCAGATTTATATCCTTAGCAGGCAGGTATTTTTTACGGAACACCTGTACCATCACCACACCAACCACCACCAACCCCAAACCCATTATTTGGCGGGGTGAAACTCTCTCTCCCAGAAACAGATACGCCAGTAATGGCACCTGAACCATTAAAGTATTGGCAATGGCTGCATTTTCTGTTGCCCGTAAAACTTGCATTGTTTTGTTCCACAAAGTGAACGCAAAAGCAGTGTTGATCACCGCCATCCACAGAATATATCCCCATGAAGTCAGAGAAATGCGCGGGAAACCTTCTGTAATCAGACCCCCAAAGAACATTAACAGGCTGCCTATGGTTAGGCTGATCGTAGTGAGGGTTAATGGCGGTATATAAGCAGACCGATTAATATCCCTGGCGATCAGTGAACCGATGGCGCCCAGGAAGGTACCGATAATGACAATGATGATACTGGTTGTTTGTCCACCATGAATACTGATCGGAAAAAAATATAGAAATGCACCAGCCGGTGTGAGGAGAACGCCCATCCACTGCAGCCAGCTCAATGGTTCTTTTAGGAACAGGGTTCCCAGCAATGCAATTACTATGGTAGATAACCCCATTATTAGATTTACACTGGTTGCCGGTAAATCACGCAAGCCTAAAAACTGCGCTCCCTGCATTGCCGCGTAATAGAACAATCCGATTAAGATTACTTTTATCCAGACATGACCTTCCATGTGGCGGATCAGTTTGCGCTGCGGCGAGAAAGAGAGAATCACTATCAGACACACGGCACCAATCCCATAGCGAAGGCCAGCGAACAACAAAGCAGGCACATCTTCAAGACCAAATTTGATCAGCACCCAGGATGTCGCCCAGATGAATGTAACCAGTAACGCCTGTAGGATTGCTTTTATTCTCATGATTAATAATTATCATCCAGCCAGAATATAGCAAAGTATATCATTTTGAATCTTCACCTCTATAAGCACATCCCCTTATTGCCCAGGTATTGTTATAATTTTCAGTGGAGGTAACACTATGTTCGATGGAATTTTCGGAAGAAAAAAAGAAGAAGATCGGATGCGCTCTGAAGACCGGCTCCCACCCGGGCAATCCCTCACACAAAAATTTCCGGTCCTTCACTACGGACCAGTCCCCCCATTCAATCCCGCAGCATGGGATTTTCGTGTTTGGGGTGAAGTTGAATCCTCGAAAAGCTGGACCTGGCAGGAATTTAATCAACTTCCCCGTACAACCCTGAATATGGATATCCACTGTGTTACCCGCTGGAGTAAATTTGACACCCTATGGGAGGGTGTGTCAGTCCGCACATTGGTGGATCAAGGTTTGATCACTCCCAAACCAGAGGCGCGCTATGTGATGCAGCATGCTGAATACGGGTTTACGACCAACCTCCCCCTGGAAGTTGTTCTGGCTGATAATTTCCTCATTGCAACCCATTTTAACGGTGAGCCTATCACACCTGATCATGGTTATCCTGTAAGGGGTGTGGTCGGCGCGCGGATCGGGCAAAATGATGAAAATGTTCCATATTTCTGGAAAGGCGCCAAATGGCTGCGCGGATTGGAATTTATGAAAAATGACCGGCGCGGATTCTGGGAACTGGCCGGTTATCACAACAATGCAGATGTCTGGAAAGAGGAACGTTTCGGTTAGGGTTTAATTTTCCGTCTGGGGCGCAGGAAGAAGATACCCATCCCTATGCCGCCCAGAATTAATATTCCACCTAAGATACCGAGTATGGGATTTCTTCCACCTTCCCCGGGTGAAACAGGCTGCGCCTGGCTGCTGAGCTGGGCGCCAAAATTCATGGTCGATACTTCACCGGGCAGTAATTTGAGGGGAGCGTTCATACTCGTGGTCGGGTTATACCCGGTCGGGATTGCCACGCTCACATTGTAATTCCCTTCAGGAATCTCTGAGAAACAAATAGGATCTGCCCCCGTGAGCGTGTTGGCTTTTTCATTTATCTGTCCCACTTGATCTACCAGCGAGACCGCGCCATCCGCCAGTAATACTTCCTCTTCCTGGCGAATCGAATCACCATTTACGTCTTCAAACAGCGCGATGCACACCTCTCCATAGCCTTTTACAGCCGGGGTCAGGATATTGGGGGTGGGAGTCATTTCTGATTCAGGCGGTTCGGGTGTCTCAGTAACTATCCCAAGTAGAATCTGCTTCCCTTCTGTTATTACTTCATCAGGGTTGGTATTATTTAGCTGATATAAATCATTTTCAGATACACCAGTTTTTACAGAAATGATCCACCACGAATCACCTGGCTGGGCTATGTAAATAATTCTACCATCCGGTTGCGCGGTTGGAGTGGGTAACGCCGCCTGCGGATTTGGAGCAGCATCAACAGGCAGGGTGATAAGAAATCCACCCACAACCAGAAGTATCGCGAATAGCGGGAATAATCGAAATATTTTTCTCATAGTTAATCTCAATGCGATTATAACATTGAACAAAATCAATGTTGTGCACGTCACATTGAAAGAATTTGTAATCTAGCCGGAATTATTGAGCTGCCACGAAAAACATTACCACGCCCAACATTACTACCAACCCGACCAAAAGAAAGATCATGATCCACTTCGCGGGAACAGCCCGATTATGGAAAGGATCGATATTTTGATCTGCATAAGAACTCGGGATGCTTTCCCTCCTGGGATTATTGAATGTGCCTGTGGGCAGGAACCAGGGTTCTTCATCCGGTTTACCGGCTCTGTATGCATTTATGGCATATTCTGCCTTATCCGCTCCACCCATTAACTCAGAAAGGGCTTGAAAGGCTTTATTCTGTACCAGTACATCCGGATCGTGCACTGCCGTTCGCATAATCAGGTTCCGGCTGGTCTGGTCGCCCTTTGATTGCAATTGCTGGATCACCTCCACCCGCTGATAGGGTGGCGACTGTAGGGAGCGCAGTGTTTTCATTTGATCCTGCATAGGGTCCATTCGCAAGAACGAAGGTGTCTGTGTGGTAGTGGCGGTGCTTTTCCGTGCATTCTTGATGATTGACATTACCGCGAAAAAGATTAATATGCTGGTGATAAGGACACTGGTATTTTTAATTTCACCACTGAAGAACAACGCGACACCTACACCCAGAATTGCCAATATCACCATCGTGGAAATCAACTTGCTCCTGGATGATGCTTCTGGTTTATTTTCAAGGGGTGTCGAGCCGGCTCTGCGGCTCTGAACGGTTTTCCCGGCTTTGATGATTTGATTGATGAAGGGAACAACGACAAAGAAAATGATTAATATCCAAATGAGTGAGTCCATGACTCCATTTTAGCAAAGAATTGCGTCTGGAGATATAAAGAAACGGGTTGTTTTTATGAATTATTGAGGCTTGTCTGTTTCAACCCCACGCCCATCATCACGGTCCAGATCAACATCATTCCACGAAGCGGGGTCGTTAATGGGCTCGAGGTGGGTTGTAACATTTGCATTCGGGATGGCGCGGGTTACCGCCTCTTCAATTTGTTCCAAAAGATGATGTCCCTCGTCCACCGTCCAGTGACCAGGTACCAGAACGTGAAAGGATACAAACCGCCTTGCCCCTGCCAGACGGGTTCGAATAGCATGGATTTTCACACCTTGTGCCAGAAATGGTTCCAGTACTTTATCCAATAGTTCCAGCTCATTTGCTGACCAGGCAGAATCCATCAAACCCGCGATGGATTGTCTGATTATCCCCACTCCGGTTACAACAATATTGATCGCCACAGTGATTGCTATAAGGGGATCAAGGATATTCCAGCCAGACAATCCCACTGCGCCAATACCTGCAATCACTCCCGCTGATGTCCAAACATCTGTTAACAAATGTTTGGAATTTGCTTTCAAAGTAATCGAATCATATTTTTTTGCAGCCTTAGCCAATACCAGAGCTGTGCCCAGGTTTATGAGAGAAGCGCTTGTGGAAACGATCAACCCCCATCCAACTTGCTCCAACGCCCGTGGATAAATGATACGTTGAACTGCCGTGTAACTAATGCTGACTGCAGCAATAATAATTAATATTCCTTCAACAGAACTGGAAAAATACTCTGCTTTACTGTGCCCAAAGGCATGATCTTTATCGGCAGGCCTGGCTGCTACTGATAACATGGAAAGAGCCATGATACCGCCTACCAGGTTAACAATCGATTCAAGCGCATCAGACAGCAAACCTACCGAACCTGTTAACACATACGCGATAGTTTTTAATGCTATTGTGGATATCGCCGCAGCAATAGACAGCCAGGCAAACCGTTTCAAGTAAATACGCGTTGCATACGCTGAACCCATAAGGAATGATTCTACTACAAACCAACAATCCTTGATTTATCTTGTCGGAGAATACTTTACGCCTCATGGAAAGAAGCACATACAGTTTTGAGAATTATTATATGCCCTTGACATTAACGTTACGTGATAGTTTATACTGGCTGCATGTATACAGTGAAACAGCTCGCCAGACTTGCAGGAGTAACCCGCCGAACGCTGCATTACTATGATGAGATGGGGCTCCTTAAGCCGTCCCGGAACAGCGATAACGGCTATCGCTACTACGATGAAGAAGCGCTCATTCGTCTTCAGCAGATCCTGCTATACCGCGAACTGGATATGCCGCTCGATCAAATCTGCGAGGTTATTAACCAGAATGATTTCGATGTGCTGGCAGCACTGGAAAGCCACAAATCCGCTCTGCGCAAGCGGATCAATCACCTTGAAAATGTTATTAAGACTGTGGAAGACACCATCGACCACCTGAAAGGAAGAAAAGAAATGACCAAAAAGCAATTATTTGATGTCTTTAATGAAGAACAAATATCAGAATATGAGAAAGAGGCATCGCAGATGTATGACCCCGCCACCGTTAAAGCCTCATATCAGAAGTGGAATGAATATTCGCATGCCGAAAAAGAGAAGATAGGCGAAGAAGGAAATGCCATCTACCTCGATATCGTAGCCACCATGCCCAAAGGCGCAGATTCACCCGAAGTTCTGTCTTGCATCGCCCGCTGGCATCGCCATATTGAATACTTCTGGATTCCCAATAAAGATCAGCTTGTGGGATTGGCGGATCATTACAGCGCAGACCCGAGATTCAAGAAGAACTTCGATAAAATCCACCCGGACCTTGCTGAATTTATGGCAAAAGCGGTAAGGATTTATGTTGATCGCATGAAGGTATAAAAACCGAAGGGGCAGTCTACCACTAAGATAGGCTGCCCCTTCTAAAATTTTTACTGTAACTTCTATTTAGCTTTACATACCCACTGCTGATTCGATAGCATCATGGTCCAGATACATTCTGGATGCATCGAGCATGCCTTCCTGTCTTTATAATCTCCGCAATTGGTCTCCGGTGGTTTCTCTGGCTCCGGAGGCAGCTCGGGTGGCTCAACGATGGGCACTTTGGTAAGGTCCCCAAAAGTTTCAACCTTGGCACCCCATACCCAACAGCGGATACCCAGGTTGGGGCTCAGTATATACCACCATGTACTCTCTTCATTCCTGCCTTCGATCATCGCCCGAATTCCTTTGAATAAGGTGTCATCAATCTTGTAATCTGATGTTGGGCCTCGGCGGCAGTTCATATTTTCGCTCCCTATCAAGGATGGGGCTTCAGGTATTACAGGTAGATCCGGCACGGGTGTAATGATCTCCGCTGGAACAAAATTCTCCCAGGGGGCAAAGGGCGTGATGAGCATGTAATAGGCCGGGCATACTCCGCCGCCAATGTTGACATTAAAAGATCTGACTGCTGAGAAGGGTTCTTCACGCGGACCGTATGGGTCGGTCTTTACCCGCCAGTAGTAAGTGGTGCAATCTTCAAAATCATACGCATCATCACCCACCCGAAGGGTGTGCTCGGTCACATCATCCACCCAAACGCGATGATGAAATTCAGAAAAATCTTCCGTGAGGGAGAATTGCAATTCATAATGACCTTGAATTTCACAATCAGCTTGGTCATGCCAGTCAAACAACATATCTGTGCTGGCTGAAGTAGAAGCACCATCAGGCGGGAAGATCAAATCAACCGGTTCGTACTCATACTCAAATTCGCAGGTGGGTATAAATTGGGGTGTGCCATTGGTAGTATCTACCAGGAAGGTGTATGTATCTGAATAGGGTCCTTCCTGTGGTCCGGCCGGATCTGTTTTTACCCGCCAGTAATATCGGGTTCCATCAGTGTAAGAGTAAACCGGGTCTGACGGAGCAGCTGGGAATTGCGATTGTAATATTAGCGCACGATGCCAGAATTCATGAAAATCTTCATACAGAGAAATTTGCAGCTCAAACTGATAATCTACCAGACAACCGGTAGGATCGTCCCAGTAGTAGGTAATACCGTCAGTCAAATTCAAGATGGCATGGTTTTCAGGGCTTACCAGATCCACAGGCAGCATGTCTGCCGGGTCCGTACACTCTGGACCTGTAAAAAATGACGCAACCGTGCTGGGACCCTGCACATCCGGACCGGGACCCGTTTCCATTTCAGCATACGCGCGCCAGAAATAGGTTTTCCCGGGCTGCAGGGGCACACCCCAGAACAGGGAAGAACCGGAGGTTGACCCGGTCATACCGGGCGTTTCAGGTTCCGGACCTGACCACACATACATCTCCACCCGGTCTATGGCGCATCCGGTATCCGGATACGTCCACGTGAGGGTCACGGGAGTGGATGGATCTACCGTGTCATAATTTGGCTCCAGGTTCTGTGGAGCCACCAATTGATCGACTGTGCACGGTGCCGGATCGCATGCAACAAGTAATAAAGCCAAGCAAAGTAATAACAGAAGTTTTACAAAACAATCACGACCGCCCATATCACCCTCCCTTTGCAAGCCAGGCGCACTCTATGGGGTTCGCGGTCGTGTTGTAGCGCGTTATGATGTAAACAATATGCTAGTTACTATTATAGTAACTCATTCTTGAGATTCAACCAGCAGAATATCAGAGCAAAATGGCTATCCAAAGCCCAATCTGTGCAGGTTCCGCCAGGCGAGAAATGTCACCCACCTGGATGGAACCTTTTTCTGCCCGAATTCCCACTCTTTCCAGGCGGTCCAGATGGATTCAGCTGTAAACTTCCCTTCGCTGTCCATTTTTTTCCGCAACACTTCCGCCATATCCAGCAGCCTGGGATCTGATCTCAGCCATGGGAACGCAGAAAGCACATCCAGTACATGGAGCAGGTCATACCAGACCAATGGAGCTTTCAGTTTTCGGAAATCATCTCCCATGTAAAAGATGTATGGATGGTCAGTCTCGCTGCTTTGCCAGAGGTGGAGCAAAGTCTCGGTGCCTTTTCGGGCTGAGGAATGATCACGCAGTCGGGTATCTACTGAGAGCAGCTTGAGCATTGCCAGGTTGGCAAAGGGGCAGGGATCTTCCTTCCTTCCCGGTCCACGGAATTTCCCCAATTCTTTAGATACAGCGCACGGCCAGCCGTTGTCGCGTACCAGGTTTATTAATGCCTGTATGGCTTTTTGTACTGCAGGGTCTTCTGCCAAACCCAGTTTAACCAACCCGTATACCGTTAATGGAGCATCACACAACGCCCAGGCATACTGTGTCTCTCCCGTCCCGCCAAAATGTGTGGGTACATTTGTGGGTAAGGAAAACGGACCCTCTGATGAAGGGTGCTCCATAATCTTGGAAACTATCGCAGCCATCCCCTCGTCATCTACGCGCAATCCCAGGTCAGCCATAAATGTCAGCTTATGAAAGAACTGACTGGCGCTCTTGTGGCTGTTCAACACCACACCTGGCCAGCCTTGTAATTCAGCCACCAGTCCTCTCACCAGTGGATGCTTCACCATTTGCAACCTTGCATTCTGAACTTTTTCAGAGTCAATCGGTTCGCCCAGTAAATCCAAACGCGTTCGGTACTCCATCCAGGGATCACCTGCCAGTAGCCAGTCAATGGGTGCGTTCATTTTTCCTCCCCGAAATTTCTTTTTCAATAATTCATATACCCATAATTATCCGCAATAATGAAAAAACCGCCTGCGAAATTGTTCACAGGCGGTACTGATTCAGGATGGTAGATTACTGCAGAAGGAAAATGCCCAGAATTGCGGGCAGCAGAACCAGAAAACCAAGCACCGGATTCGCGCGGCGGGCGGTATTACGGCTGTCCCAACTGAAGAGGAAGACTGCCAGCCCAAAAGCCACCAAACCTGTCAACAGCAAGATGATCACTGAACCCCAGGGTGAGAAATCAGCCAGTCTGGCAAAAGCCAAACCATTGAAGGCATTCATGGCGTGCGCGGCAGGTAAAAGCTGGGCTACCTTTCCGGCAATCGCGGGCAGCATACTGTAAGGCAGCATCAATCCACCCAGCAGCATTGAGGGAACAAACAGTAATTGCGACCAGAGAACGGTGACCCGCGAATTGGCGGATACCACCCCGATCAGGATGCTGATTCCAATGCATGCCGATGCCATTGCGAGGAAAACAAGAATGAAATTCAGCCAATTTGCTGGCAGGGGCGCATCAAAGAGCAGAGGCGCAGTTACGGTGATAATCGCTGCCACAATCACAAGGTGCAGCAGGCTGGTCAGCGCGGGGATAATTAGTATCGATGTGGAGGGAATTCCATTGATTTTATAACTGCGGAAAACCCCATTTTCCCGGGCGGTTACCAGCGGATCAGGAATGCCAAGGAAAGCAGCCGACATAATGGCAAAAGTCACCAACGCTGGGATGATGGAATCTTTGAAAAGCGGGTTGATACCCGGCATAATGAAACCCATCATCAGGTAAAAACCGAGCGGAAATAGGTAGTTCAACAGAAGCAGGTTTTTGTTGCGGATCCCGGTGCGGAACTCAAAAGAAAAGTGGTGAATAAAAGCATTCATTGCACAGCTCCATTGCTGGTAATTTCAAGAAAGCGGTCTTCCAGAGAAGGTCGTTCCACCCGCAAATCGATGAGAGAATCACCTTTAGATTCAATATAAGCAAGGACGGCAGACACAGTCTGGCTGATATTGGTGCTGTAGAAAATCCAGTAACCTTCCTGAAAGGCTTGCTGTTTCACACCTGGCAGATTGAATTCTCCCTTTGAAAAACAATCATCCTGCGTACTGACTGACACCTTGGTAAAACCGGCTCCCCGGGCTGTTATTTCAAGGGGAGTACCCACCGATACAACCTTGCCCTGCAGCAGGATGGCTACCCGATTGGAAAGCTGTTCCGCTTCTGCCATGTCGTGCGTCGCAAGAATGATGGTCGTGCCTGCAGCCTGCAGTTCACGCATCATCTTATGCAGCTCAACCCGTGTAGCGACATCCAGACCTGCGGTCGGTTCATCCAGGAAGACAACCTTCGGTTGATGTGCCACCGCCAGAGCTAAAGCCAATCTGCGTTGCTGCCCAGTGGAAAGCTCATAAAACTGGGCGTTCTTTTTTTCGCCCAATCCTAATCTTTCAAGAAGGTCCATACGAGGTTCAACGCCGTGGTAAGCGCAGAAGAATTTCATCGCTTCTTTTGGGGTGATGCTCTCGGGCAAGCCCGCGGATTGTAACTGGACACCGATCAGGTTCTTCAGTTTTTGCGGCTCGCCTGATGGACTGATCCCCGCCACCCGCATCAGACCGGTGGTTGGCTTGCGTAAACCCTCCAGGCATTCCAGAGTGCTTGTTTTGCCAGCTCCATTCGGACCCAATAACCCAAATATCTCCCCTTCTTTAACCGAGAAGGAGATATTATCAACTGCGGTGAAATCGCCGTACGATTTCGTAAAACCCGACACCTCTATCATTGCTTCTGTCATTTATCTTTTCCTTAACAACGGGAGTTTTTACAATACTATTTACGCCTGTCAGCTCGTAAAGTTGCATGTGGTTATTAAGAGTGTATCGCTAAAGTCCGGAAAGAAATACGGCTGCCTGGTATATCAGGCAGCCGTATTGTTTGTTAAGTTTAGCTTGTTGCACCAAAGGCATCGTGAAATGTTACAAAACCCTGTGGTGTGTGCCCATTAAACGATAAAACGAAGAACGCCTCAGGTGGTACACCTTCGTGCGCCAAAACGGAAGTATTTTCAAATCCAAACTTCCCATAATACTCGGGGTGACCTACCAGGCAGCAGCCGGCTGCTCCCATCGTTTTCAACTCCTGAAGCCCAGCTTTGATCAGCGCCTTGCCGATCCCCATCTTCTGGTATTGTGGCAGCACGGATACTGGACCCAGCCCATACCAGTTCGGGGTACCATCAGACATGGTCACAGGCGAAAAAGCAATATGCCCCACTACATTGCCATCCACTTCTGCGACCATGGAGAGGGTTAATACCCCCGCTTTCCGCAGCGCGTCTACAATAAATTGCTCGGTATGACCGCTGAACTCCATTGTTTCGAAAGCAGCTTTGGTTATTTCGAAGATCGTTTTAATATCAGTGGATTTTTCATCCCTAATTGAAATTTGTTTTGTCATGGTAAATCTCTTTTCTGTGTGCTAATTATTCAAC
>CAZRKL010000013.1:30610-33119 GCA_964600595.1 uncultured Leptolinea sp. | reverse complement strand
GGTAACCCTGGAGGATGTGTACTTTACCCTGCAGAATCGGGCAAATGGAGGTGCACAATGAATATGAGAAGGATTATGACAGTAGCCCGAAAAGATCTGATGGAGGTGCGCGGCAACAAGTCGGTCTGGCTTCCCATGTTGATTGTGCCGGTCGTGTTCATGGTGCTTATGCCACTTTTCTTTGGGTTCTTCAGTGATCAGATTCAATCCACTTCGGGATCAGATCTGGCGGAGCTGCAGGCTTTCATGGTGCGTATGCCGCCAGCAATGATGACTATCCTGGAGGGTCATACAGAGTCCCAGCAGGTACTCATCTTCATTCTGGGCTTTTTTATGGCGCCTATGTTCCTGATTCTGCCGTTGATGTTTTCATCAATAATCGCCGCGGAATCATTTGCTGGCGAGAAGGAAAGAAAAACCCTCGAAGGATTGCTATACACGCCTGCATCTGATCAGGAATTATTTCTCGGTAAAGTGGTGGCGTCTGCCAGCCCGGCGATTTTGATTTCGTGGATCAGCTTTCTGGTGTATGTAATAGTAATTACGCTCTCCACCAACGACAAGATGGGGGGCGCCTGGTTCCCGCTGCCCGGTTGGTATCCCCTGGTGTTTTGGGTGGCTCCGGCCATTGCGATTTTGGGAACCATGTTCACGGTACTTATTTCGTCCCGGGTGAAGACTTTCATGGAGGCTTACCAGAATGGCGCCATGCTGGTACTGCTGGTGTTGGGTTTGGTGGCGGGGCAAATGACGGGCGTCCTTTACCTTGGTGTGGAAGCCGGATTATTGATCGGGGCTATCTGCTGGGGATTGAATTTCATCCTGGCTAGGATGTGCATCCGTTTATTTAAGCGCAGCCGCTGGATAGCTTCGGCTGCATAATTGGAGGGTTTTATGTCCGAAGACACAAAATGGGAATACCGCGTTCATAAGTACAGCAACTGGCGCGGGATGAAACCAGAAGAACTTAATGAAACACTGAACGAATGGGGCGTGGAGGGTTGGGAAGTGATCAGCTCTGCCGGCACCGCAGATGGCGCCCTTTGGATTACAGCCAAGAGACCCCTTTCCCTGCGCAGCCGCCGGGAAAAGTCGATGCCGTCTTATTGAGAACATATGTTCTATTGGGCAATATAATCCCAGAAGAGTTAACTAAACCATCCTCCATATAATGGAGGATGGTTGCTTTTATTTCAGTTCAGGTCTCATTCCGGGCAGATATGCGTACCGGGTTGCAGGATGGCATCTTTGGGTATGACTACAATGCCATCCCGTACAAACCACGGGTCCGCGTCAATATCGGTTCCCTTTGGGAAAGGTTTTATCACAACATCTTTACCGACCCTGGCGTTTTTATCGATAATCGCGCCTTCAATCACACTTCCCGGACCGATGCCGATGGGGATTTGATTCTTGCGGCGGTTCACTGCCAGCTCATAGTAATCGGCGCCCATAATGATGCTGTCTTTGATGACCGCACCCTGCCGGATGATGCTGCGTAATCCGACCACCGAATGTTGGATATTGGCGTTTGCCACCCGGCATCCTTCGGTAATCAGCACATCCTTGAGGTTGCTGTCCACCACCTTTGAGCCGGGTAAAAAGAGCGGCGCAGTATAAATGGGGCGCTCCGCCTCAAACAGGTCGAAGGGCGGATCTGCTTTTGTTAATGCCAGGTTTGTTTCATAGAAGGAGCGGATCGTTCCGATGTCTTCCCAATACCCGTCAAAATCATATCCATACACTCCGCGGTTCTGAATGGCTCCCGGGATGAGGTCCTTGCCAAAATCCGGGAAAGTTTCATTCTCGAGCAAATCCAGCAGCAATTCAGTGTTGAACATATAAATGCCCATGGAGCCCAGGAAGGGTCTTTCGGGGTCATCGCGGCTGACCATATCTGCCAGTACCGCCGGATCAGTGGGTTTTTCGGCGAATTTTTGAATGCGGTGATTTTGATCGCGCTTTAAAATCCCCAACCTGAATGCTTCGGTTTTGGGTACCGGTTGGACCGCCACTGTGATTTCTGCATTTTTCTGCCAGTGGAAGGCTGCCATGGCGGCGTAATCCATGCGGTAGAGGTGGTCACCCGCCAAAATCAGCACAAACTTGGCGTTCGATGCGCGGATCTGGAAGAGCTGCTTGCGCACGGCATCGGCTGTTCCCTGATACCAATCGGAGGATTCCATGGTTTGCTCTGCCGCCCAGATGGTTACCCAGCCGGTATGGAACGCGTCAAAGCTGTAGGTGCGGGTAATGTGTCTGTGCAGCGAAACCGAATTGAACTGGGTTAAAACCGCGATGCGGTAAATGGAGCTGTTGATGCAGTTGCTGATGGGAACGTCGATCAGGCGGTATTTTCCGCCCATGGGAACGGCAGGTTTGGAGCGCAGCTTGGTGAGTGGGTACAACCTGGAACCCCTTCCCCCTCCCAGAATCACAGCCAGAATATCATTCAGCGATTCCATACGCACCTCCGCAACCAGTATGATGACTCTACAATACACGAGGA
>CAZRKL010000013.1:0-30510 GCA_964600595.1 uncultured Leptolinea sp. | reverse complement strand
TGAAGTGTCTCCCCTGCAGAAAGGGAAATGGCAAAGATGCTTACCAGAAGCGGTCCGGAGCAGGGCAGTGAGATGGGGCCATACATCAAACCATAAATAAACGCGGAGATGACAGGATTCTTGAATACCGGGGATCTCAACTGCAATATCTGCTTAAATGGATTTTTGTCCACAAGCAACAATACACCCAGAGTAAAGAGGATCAGGTTGCTGAGTGGAATGATATACGCGAGAACACTACCGACTGGGAGACTGAGCAACGCGATCGCACCACCAAGCACGATCATCATCAGCATCACGCCGGCTAATACAGCCAGCCCCAGCACCCAGCGTGGGGGACCTTTTCCCTGGTCAGTCTGTAATCCCAGGTATGCCAGAAACCCCGGATACAGCGGCAGGATGCAGGGGCTTGTGGTAGCCAATAAACCTATGGAAAAGCTGGTCCACGCTTCACTCACGTAAATTCTCCTTACAGATCGTACTCATTGATATACTTCAGCAGGTCATCTGCTGTCTTCACGCCAAACGGAAGTGTGCGGGGAATACCATCTTTATCAACAAGCAGAATTGGAGCTGCGGGTGGATTAACATAATTTGCTGTGTACAGGTTGGCGATCTCGCGGATAAAGTCCACATCCGCGACCGCGTATTGCCATCCAAATTCATTTGCTTCGATATAGCTTTTCAGTATTTCGGGTGTCTCATTGGTGTCAACACCAATCCCTACCGTGACAACATCATCACCTGTGGTTTCTTTCAATTTCACAATTTCCTGTTGCTGCCGTTTGCATGTCGAACACCACGTTGCGAGCATTTCCACCAAAATAATCTTTCCCTTGTAATCCGATACTGAAAATGTTGCTCCAGTGCGAACATCTGTAAGCGGAGTGGTCATCCAGTTGGGAAGTTCTACCGGGGGAGCAGGCATGACCTCATCTACCTGCATATTGTCAGATGATATCTGTTCTTCCTCAGGTTCATTTTCAACGAAAGGTTCTGATGTTGGAGTAATTGCTTCTTGTGAATTTGTTTCTTGAGTTATTGCTATTGGACTGCATGCAGTTAGCAATATGGAACCCAACAGTAATAAAATGATGCTGATTTTCATTTTTGCCTTCCTACCCATAATAATGTTAAGTGTTTGCTAAGAATAAAGCGAAAACCGGATATATATTAGACAAACAGTGTACGAGATAAAACAAAACCATTAATCTATGTACAAATACCTGATACCATTTTACAGAACCATAGAATGGGAAATGGTATTTGTATAAGGAATTTTCAAAGGCTCATCCGTCTCTAATGGAGGTGCAGCATGTTACTCAAGAAAAGCAAATATCCGCAACCGCGTTCTTCTGAAATCACCCCGGAAGATAAATATCTCAACCGGCGCAGATTCATAAAAGGTGCTGGTGTGCTCGCTGCAGGCGCCGCTCTGGCTGCCTGTGCGCCGCAAAGTTCCAGCGGAATAAAACCCACCCCAATCGGAGTGGAAGCCACCAAACGGGACGAATTTGGAGATATATCAACTCCATATGATTATGTTGCCGGGTATAACAACTATTACGAATTCACTACCGACAAGGAAGGTGTAGCCAGATTGTCTGAAAAATTCACCACTTCCCCGTGGGATATCGAGGTAAGCGGACTGGTGAACAAACCGGGTAAATTTGCGATGGAAGATATCCTTAAGTCATTTGACCAGGAAGAGCGGATCTACAGGATGCGTTGTGTTGAAGGCTGGTCTATGATCATCCCCTGGAATGGGTTTTCACTGGCGGACCTGCTTCGTAAAGTAGAGCCTACATCTGACGCGAAGTATGTGTATTTTGAGACGATCTACCGCCCTGAAGAGATGCCCGGCTTAAAAGCCCCCTTCTACCCCTGGCCGTATACTGAGGGGCTTCGCCTGGATGAAGCGATGAACTCCCTCACCACGATTGCCACCGGTGTCTATGGTAAATCGCTCCTGCCCGCTAACGGGGCTCCCATCCGGCTGGTCGTTCCCTGGAAATATGGCTTTAAGAGCATCAAATCCATTGTGCGTATCAATCTGACCGCCGAACAACCGGGAACCTTCTGGAACACGATCGCATCCAATGAGTATGGTTTTTATTCCAATGTCAATCCCAAAGTTCCTCATCCGCGCTGGTCACAGGATTCTGAACGCAGAATCGGCGAAAGCGGTCGCAGGGATACCCTGATGTTTAATGGTTATGAAAAGCAAGTTGCCTCGCTGTACGATGGCATGGACCTCTTTGAGAATTATTGATGACGGCGATTAGGGTGTTTTTCAATCAACCCAGGGTGAAGAGTATCCTGCGCCTGGCGATGCATGTCGGCGCATGGCTGCCTTTTGCGCTGCTTGTGCTGGATTATTTCACCAACAACCTGACGATTAATCCCATTCAGGCGGCAACCCAGCGGACGGGCAGGACTGCCATCACCCTGTTGACCCTTACACTGGCGTGTACTCCGCTGCGGACGCTTACAGGGATTCCACTGTTTGGCAGCTACAAAAAACCACTTGGTTTATATGCGTTCTTCTACGCGGTGATTCACTTCCTGATTTTTACCGTGTGGGATTATGGCTTGGTAAGCTCGCGTATCCTTCGCCAATTCGTGGAAAAGCCATACCTGTGGCTGGGTTTAACCGGGTTGGTGATCCTCACCCTCCTGGCGCTCACATCCAACCGGTGGTGGAAAACGAAAATGAAACAGAACTGGAAAAAACTACACCGGCTGGTGTATGCTGCCGGTGTCATTGTGGTTATTCATGATTTTCTGGCGCAGAAAGCAGATTTGACCCGCCTGCAGGGAAATGTCATTCTGCCCCTTATCTATGGTGTGCTGGTCATTACTCTGCTCGTTCTGCGAATTCCGGTAGTAAAAAGGTTACTTTCCGGGCAACCACCGGAGAAAATTAACCCATAACTGAAGCAACTCAAACAAAAATCCGGTTAGTCTGGTTTCCAATTCTTGATAATTTCACAGACCGAGCGGTTCATTTCTACTGAAAAATCCGCTGTAAATTTTTGAAAGTAATAGCGCTGGGCAAGGTTATCCATACCTGGCGGGAATTTCCCGGTGGGGTAATTTTTATCCACAAGCGGTTTTTCAAAATCGCGCACTTCATCTTTGCCGAGCGGTCTGTACTGGTTCTGATGAACGATATATTTCTGGGGGAATCGCGGCTGCAGCTTCGACTCTGGATCTTCCTTTGCAGACCTGCCAAAACAGACCATGGTGATGGGAAAAGCATACTGTGGCAGCTTGAGCAGATCCCGGTGAAATTCATATTTTTCAAGAATATCCCCGATGTAACACGAACCGATACCCAGTGCTTCTGCCGCCATGACTGAGGTTTGCGCGGCGATGAGCGCATCGCAAACCGCAAGCAACATATCCCCTTCTCCTGGCATGCGGGTTTTTCGTTGCAACGCTACCGCTTTCTCGTTCACACCTGAAAATGAGAAATAATCCATCCAGCGCTGATAATCTGCCAGAAAAATCAATACCCAGGGTGCTTTTGCGATAAACGGCTGATCATCGCAGGATTTAGCCAGATCATCTTTGATGTGCTGATCTGTTACCTCGATCACCGAATACAGCATCATATTCCCCGCGGTGGGAGCGCGCATGGTGGCATGCAAAATAATTTGTTTTTCTTCTTCAGTGAGCGGTTCATTTTTATACAAGCGGATGGATCGCCGTTGATTGAGTATTTCAATAGTCGGATTGGTGTTTTCCATGCTCAGTTTTCCTATTCAAATAATTGATTATGAAGCGAATCGAGATCGGCTTTAAGAAGAGAATTCTCTTCCTTATCTTTAACTTGCTTAAGCATTTCTTCTGCCGCCTTTAGAAAATCCTGCGCCTGTTCGCGGTTCCTGGCAGAGATTTCTGCCCGGGTGAGTGCCTCATACGCGTAGCCTGTATAAAATGGATTGAGTTTGTTTTCCTGGCTGTACTGCAGGCAGCGCTGCCCATAGATACGCGCGTTGCGGCTCTGGTTTAAAACGGAATACACGCGAGAGATCAACCACAAAGCCACTGAAATATTTTCCGGTTTGTGGTCACTGCGCTGCCGCCAGTGGTAATAAGATGTCAGGCTTAATTGGATCAGCAGGTCTTCTTCTTCAGGTGATCTGGTTTCCTTGTTCAGAATTTCCCGGGTCTGGTTGAAACAAGTTGTGGAGAAATGCCGGTGGGCATCTTGAATAGCACGGGAAGAAAGGCTCATTTGGGTTCCTCCTATGCAATAATCATAGGATGCTTTGATACGAATTTCAAACTGCTGATTAATCTGAAGATCAGGATAAGCCGGACTAGATTTGTGGTTTTTCCGGTGCCGGTACCGATGATTTTACTTTGGTCAGATTTTCTACTGTGAAGATGATCAATGCCAGCCAGATGATGCTGAATCCGATCAACCTATCTTTCGTGAATGGCTCTCCGAAGAGGAATACTCCTGAGAGGAACTGTCCGGTGGGGGCGATGTATTGCAATAACCCCACGGTAGTTAAAGGAATGCTCCGCGCACCAATGGAGAATAGGATCAGCGGCACAGCGGTAACAACACCAGTGAGTGCCAGCAATATGCTGATCAACCAGCCGTCATGCCCAAAAGCACCCACGCCGCGGAATTCCTCCACCAGCAGAATACCCAGCGAAGGCAAAAAGATAGCCGCGGTCTCGAGGGTCAATCCATGCAAAGAACCCAGCGGAGATATTTTTTTGATCAATCCGTAAAAGCCGAATGAAAATGCCAGAATGAGCGCAATCCACGGGAGCGAGCCGTAAGAAATGGTCAGGTACGCCACGCCTGCCACCGCCAGTATCACCGGAATCCACTGTAGCGGGCGCAGCCTCTCGCCCAAAAAGATCATCCCGAGTAGTACACTTACCAGCGGATTAATAAAGTAACCCAGGCTGCTCTCCACCACATAACCCTGTGCGATTGCCCAGACGTAAGTGAACCAGTTAACGCCCAATAGCGTTCCAGCGCCCAGATAGATTAAAAAACGCTTCCAGCTGAGGGATTGGATAAAAACTTTCCATTCCCCGCGCAGAGCGATCACGATGACTAAAAAGAAAAAAGACCAGACCACCCGGTGGCTGACTGTCTGGAATGCCGGAACGGTCTGCAGCCATTTGAAATATATGGGGAAAACCCCCCACATCACATATGCCGCAAATGCTGAAATGACGCCTTTATTCATGGCTGCCTGTCTTTGCTTGAAAATGGAAGAGAAAAATTGAAAAATCCTCCCTGAGGAGGATGCTGCTGTGTCGGGGTGGGCGGACTTGAACCGCCGACCCCCGCGTCCCAAACGCGGTGCGCTGCCAACTGCGCTACACCCCGGCAGGCAAGAGTATAATTCGATTTATGCTCAACCGTCAAGACATGCGTATTGCACGGGTACTCTCCTTATTTACCGGTATTGCCTTTATTATTTCCGCGTGTCAGGCTTTAGAACCGCCAGCGTCCAAACCTGCGCCGACACAGCTTACGACTGCATCCCTCCCTGTTCCTCAAATATCGACGGTTAATCCGGCAGACATCCCCACACAACCATCCCCAACCCCGGTAGAAAAAAGTAATTGTCCTTCCCAAAAAGGCACCATCGAGCTTTCCCAGCTTAAATCAAAAACATTACCGGGCGACCTCTATTTTTCCATCTATCTGCCAGCCTGTTATTCTGACTCAGAATCCTACCCGGTTCTGTATCTTTTACATGGGATTACCTACACAGACGATCAGTGGATTCGTCTTGGTGCGCAGGAAACCGCAGACGAATACATCTCGAGCGGTGTTGCCGTTCCTGTAATCATTGTGTTTCCATACAACCCCAACCCCCAGCGCCCGCCAGACTCGAATTTCGGTGAGGCGTTGGTATTGGATCTGATTCCATATATTGACGCAACCTACGCCACCTGTACTGAGCAGAATTGTCGAATGATTGGCGGTGTCTCTCGTGGTGGCGGATGG
Source organism: uncultured Leptolinea sp. (assembly GCA_964600595.1). Classification (GTDB taxonomy): domain Bacteria; phylum Chloroflexota; class Anaerolineae; order Anaerolineales; family Anaerolineaceae; genus DAIOEK01. The sequence continues at coordinate 24,518 of CAZRKL010000013.1, read as the reverse complement.
GCATGGGATATCTTTTTGGACTACCCACAGCTCTTTGGTACAGTCGCCGGGCATAGTCCAGCCCTTTTCCAACGAATCCCCTCGCTGCTGGTTCACCGCCTGAAAGGTTTGTTGCAGGGACAGCGACTTTGGCTGGATGTTGGCGATCAGGACCCCGAGCTGAATTATCTGACCAGGGTGCATGAAGCCATGGAACAGGCTGGCATTGAACACGAATTTGCTGTGTATCCCGGAACGCATACCGAAGAATATTGGGAATCCAATATTCCTGCATATCTCATGTGGTACCTGGGTGGTTATTCACCCCCCTGAGTTAATCGCCAGCCGTTGTTGTACCAGATCAAATAATCTTTTACATTTCCCGACCAGTATTCCGAGTTATGTGTCCCTTCATTCATATGCCATTCGTGCGGATACGCGACCTCTGATATTCGCAGTTCATACCTGCGGGCAATATCTTTGTATGGGTCAAGTAATCCGATATCCAGGTAGATGTAGGGCAGCTGCTCTTCGGCAGTTTTTACCCGCCAGTTGGATACCTGATACAGGTCGGCTGTAAAGGGGACCGGGCTGTGTCCCGCCACGCTGCCAAATAGATCGGGGTTCGATAAACCCAAACGGAGCGCCCAGCTTCCCCCGCGTGACAATCCCCCAATGGCGTGCATGCCGGAATCCGGATGGATGGCGTAATTTTTCTCTGCCCAGGGAATCACTTCTGATAGGATCAAATCGCCAAAATTGGAATTGGAAGGGTCATCCAGATAATTGATTTCACGAGGCATGACGATGATCAACGGTTCGATTTTCCCCGCCCGAATTAAATCACTCGCTGCTTCATCCACCCCCAACAGATCCCATTGGTCTTCACGGGAGGATTGTCCATGCAGAAGATATAAAACCGGGTATTCCTTCCCGGCAGCAGGGTTATAGCAGGGCGGAGTATAAACGCGAATATCAACCAGTTTCCGCGCGATATCTGATGAAATGACAGCGGATTCGATCTTCCCGCCTGCCATCATGCAGGAGGGAGTGGGGGTAGGTGTCTGGTATGGCCCGCTGGTCAGGGGTGTGGACCAAAAAATCAGGGAAACCGGGAGAATACAGAACGCTCCCAGTTTTGCCAGAATCCGCGAGTAATGATTATTCATAATCCATCATCCTTTCAGGATATGTTTATTATACAAAACCAGGTGCCAATTTGTCGTGTGTGTATCTCTCAGCCGGATATTGCGCTGGTATAATACGATTATGCCCCTGTCGGAAAAAGAAGTGCAGCAAATAGCCCATCTGGCAAGATTAACCCTGGATCAGGCAGAAATTGCCCGTTACCAGGAGCAGTTGTCTGCCATTCTGGACCATATCAAAATGCTGGGCGAATTGGATACAAGCGATATACCTGCCACTTCCTCAGTGCTGCCCATGAATGCGCCCCTCCGTGCCGATCAACCCCGCAGAGGGATTTCGACAGCCGAAGCGTTGAAAAACGCGCCCTTTCAGGAGCAGGATCAATTCAAGGTTCCACCGGTTTTGGATGAATCATGACAGAACTTCACGAGCTCAGCCTGACCGAATCCGCTCGTCTGCTCCGATCTGGTGAAATTTCCAGCCGGGAGTTGACCAGAGCCTGCCTGGATCAAATCGATACGCATGATGCAAACATCCACGCTTACCTGACCCTTACACCCGAAGAAGCGCTTTTCCGTGCAAACCGCGCAGATTTTCATTTTTCCCAATTACGTCAGGGATTGCCCGCTGAAGTAACCCCGCTAACGGGTATTCCCATCGCAATAAAGGATGTTCTCTCCCTGTCTGGTGTCCGCTGCACTTGCGGTTCAAAGATCCTCGAAAATTACATTCCGCCTTACACTGCCACTGTGGTGGATAAGCTTATCGAGCATGGCGTAGTGGTGCTGGGAAAGACCAACACCGATGAATTTGCCATGGGCTCTTCCACCGAGAACTCCGCTTATGGAGTTACCCGCAATCCGTGGAACACGGATACAGTTCCCGGGGGATCCAGCGGCGGATCGGCAGCCGCGGTTGCCGCGGGTATGGCCATCGCGGCACTTGGAACTGATACCGGCGGGAGTGTCCGTCAACCGGCATCATTTTGCGGTTTGACCGGATTGAAGCCTACCTACGGCAGGGTTTCCCGCTATGGGTTAATTGCCTACGGCTCATCGTTGGATTGTGTGGGCTGCCTCTCGCGTTCTGCTGCTGATGCGGCGCTGCTTTTTGGTGTAATGGCTGGCAAAGACGAGCGGGATTCCACATCGGTGGATATTCCGGTGTCAGAAATTTCGCTTAAAGACGAACCTGATCTCAGAGGGTACAAAATTGGTGTACCGGAAGAGTATTTCATCGAAGGTATTCAATCGGATGTGGAATCAACTGTTCGAGTTGCCATAAGACAATTCGCGGAATTGGGCGCCGAAGTGATTCCGGTCAGCCTTCCTCACACCCGCTTCGCTCTGCCGGTATATTATCTCATCGCCCCGGCAGAAGCCTCTGCCAATCTTGCCCGTTATGATAGTGTCCGCTTTGGACACCACCACCCCATGGACTCATATCTGGAGCAGTATATGGTAAGCCGGGGAGAGGGATTTGGCGCTGAGGTCAAACGCCGCATCATGCTGGGTACGTACGCTCTTTCAGCGGGTTATTATGATGCCTACTATGGACAGGCGCAGAAGGTCCGCACATTGATTAAACGTGATTTTGAAAACGCTTTTGAGCAGGTTGATGCCATCGCAGCCCCGGTGGCGCCAACCACAGCCTTTAGCATTGGTGGTCATGGGGATGATCCTCTGGCCATGTATCTTGAAGATGTCTTTACCCTGCCTGCCAACCTGGCTGGCATCCCCGGTCTGGCTTTCCCGGTGGGATTCGACCGGCAGAACCTGCCCGTGGGGATGCAATTGATGGGTAAACCTTATCAGGAATCCACACTGTTGCAGATGGCGCACAGCTATCAACAGGTTACTGAATTTCACTTGCGCAGACCACGGATGGTCTGATTTATCCCCAACTACTTCTCAGGAGAAGAAATGACTACTCGATTACCCAAATCAACCGTTGAATTAATGAAGATGAGCTGGTCGGATATTGAAACGCTATATCAGGATCTGAATAAGCAGGAGATCACCAAAGGAACTGTGGACGGATGGCTGGCATCCTGGTCGAAAGTGGCTGAAATTGTGGATGAACAGTACAACCGTCTGTTGGTTGCCACTTCTGTCAATACTGCTGACGCCGATGCGGATGCGAAGTTAAACACATTCCTGGATGAGATTTTTCCCAAAGCGCAGACCTGGGAGCAAAAGCTAAAAGAGAAACTGCTTGAGAGCCGGCTGGAACCGTATGGTTTCGATATTCCCCTGCGCAACATGGTTGCCGAAACCAAGTTGTTCCGCGAAGAGAATCTGCCCCTGCTGACCGAAGAGCAGAAATTGAACACCGAATTTGATAAAATCCTCGGCGCTCAGACTGCTGATTGGGAAGGTGAAGAGAAAACCGTTTACGGTCTGGATGTTTATCGCCAGAGTAAAGATCGCGCAGTTCGTGAAAAAGCCTGGACCAAGATCATGGATCGTTCTTACCAAGATCGCGATTCCATCAACGCGCTGTGGGTCAAGTTTTTAGATATCCGTCAGAAATTGGCGAAGAATGCCCATAAAGATGACTTCCGCGCATATATCTGGCAGAAGTATTACCGTTTTGATTACACACCCAAAGACTGCCTGGAATTTCACCGTGCCATTGAAGATGAGGTGGTGCCGGCGGTAACCAGACTACTGAAGAAGCATCAGGAAAAACTGGGCGTTGAAGTCCTACGCCCCTGGGATATTGATCTGAAAATATACGTAGATCCACTCGGGCGTGATCCACTCAAGCCCTTTGAAACAGCTGAAGAACAAATCCAGAAAACCCAAAATATCTTCACCAACGTCGATCCGGTGCTGGGGGCATACTTCCAGCAAATGGTGAACGACAAGATGGTGGATATTCCCAACCGCAAGAACAAGGCTCCGGGTGCTTTTTGCACAGGCTACAACTATATAAGAAAGCCATTTGTCTTCTGTAATTCTGTGGGAACCCAGAATGATGTCTCAACACTCCTGCATGAGAGCGGTCATGCCTTCCACGTGTTTGAATCAGCCCATCTGCCTTACCTGCCGCAGCTGAATGTAACCATGGAATTTGCCGAAGTGGCTTCGATGGGGATGGAGTTGCTGGCAGCACCTTACATTGGTCAGGAATTTGGTGGCTTTTATACCAAACAGGAAGCAGCCCGCGCCATGAGCGAACACCTCATCACCGCCCTGATGTTCTGGCCTTACATGTCTGTGGTGGATCTCTTCCAGCATTGGGTGTATGAAAATCCAAAACTGGCTATGAATCCTGATAACTGTGACGCACAGTGGAGTAAACTTTGGGACCGTTTCATGCCCGACCAGGATTGGACAGGTTTTGAAAACTACAAGAAAACCGGCTGGCATCGCAAGCCGCACATTCACCAGGCGCCTTTCTATTACATTGAATATGGTCTTGCGCAGCTGGGCGCGGTGCAGGTGTGGGCGAACGCGCTCAAGAACCAGCATAAAGCTGTGACGGAATACCGGCGCGCGCTGGCGCTGGGTGCTACTGTTCCCCTGCCCGTGTTGTACCGAACAGCCGGTGCAAAACTGGCTTTTGATCCCACCACCTTGCGCACCCATGTCGATTTGATGTTGTCTGAGATTGAACGGCTTGATGCCATTCAGGCATAACCGGAGATTGGATGAGTCTGCTCTGGCAGATATTTCTTCTCTTTACCCGGGTCGCCCTCTTTAGCTGGGGAGGCGGTCCTGCTTCCCTGGCGCTAATGCAGCGCGAAGTAACATCTGTCGGGTGGATGACATCTGAAGAATTTGCCGATGCAGTCGCGTTCGGAAATGCCCTGCCGGGACCAATTGCACCCCAGGTTTCAGCCTATATCGGGTTCAAACTATCGGGTATTTGGGGAGCGGTATTTGCAGTGGCGGGTACGGTCATTCCTGCCACCATTCTGATGCTGGTTCTGATTTATTTCTTTTACGGCATCAAAGACAGCAAAACAATCAATGCCATGTTAACAGCGGTCCGACCCGTTGTTGTTGGGTTACTATTATGGACGGCGTATGAGATGTCTGTAACAGTTTTCAGCCTGCGAAAAATGAATATCGCCCAGGCATTGGTGCAGGGGTGGGATAAAGTACTCATTGCCATCGTGGCATTTCTCCTGCTTGTTTTTACCAGGACCAACCCGGTATTCATCATCATGGGTGCTGCCGCGCTTGGTTTTATGTTTTACAGGTGACTTGTTTCAGCGGAAGAGAGGGAGCTTATATGAGCAAAGATACCTTGAAGATAGCAATTCCCATGGCAGGGCTTGGTTCCCGGATGCGTCCGCATACCTGGTCAAAGCCCAAACCACTCATTCAGGTGGCGGGGAAAACAGCGCTCGAGCACCTTCTTGATACCTTTAAAACCCTGCCTGACCCTGACAATGTGGAATTGGTTTTCATCATTGGTTATCTGGGTGACCAGGTACGAACGTTCATGGCAGAAAAATACCCACAGATCAAAGCACATTACGTAGTCCAGGAAAAAATGCTTGGACAATCTCAGGCACTCTGGCTGGCGCGCGAATACCTGCAAGGTCCGATGATTATGGTGTTCTCAGACACCCTGGCAGAGACAGATTTCTCGATACTCGCGAAAACCGACCTGGATGGCATTGCCTGGGTCAAACGGGTGCCTGATCCGCGGCGGTTTGGTGTGGCGGAAGTCGATGGGGATGGATATGTGGTTCGCTATGTGGAGAAACCCACCGAGATGGATAACAACCGCGTGGTTATTGGATTGTACTATTACCGTGAAGCTGAAAAAATTATGTCTGCAATTGAGACACAGATCCAATCCGGCAAGACCTTCAAGGGGGAGTACTTCCTTACAGACGCGATGAATATTTATCTTGAACATGGAGCGAAGATGAAAACCCGCGAAGTGGATGTCTGGCTGGATGCGGGTACACCTGAAGCGGTGCTGGATACCAACCGATATATGCTCGATCACGGCAGAAGCAACAGTCCAGTCTTACCTGCCAGTGATGCCACTGTAATTCACGCGCCAGTTTACATTCATCCTGAAGCAAAAATCACCCGCTCAGAAATAGGTCCGTATGTCTCCATCCCCGCGGGGTGCACGGTTGAAAACAGCCGATTAAAGAACGTCATCCTGGATGAAGGCAGTGTTGTGCAGAATGCAAACCTTGAGATGTCTCTATTAGGGAGAAACACCCGGGTGGAGGGGGTAACAGGAAGTCTGGACATTGGAGATACCTGCTCGGTTAAATGCAGGCTGTAAAGGTATTCTGCCACTCAGGGTACACCTATCCCCAGGAACCGCGCAGATTTATCTGGCAGGGGACTCAATATGAAATTACCGGGGTCATATCGGAATCTCGTTCGCCGCAAACGAGGGAATTCCTCGTAAAATGCGGCGAAGAGTTCATTTTTAAGTTATATTATCAGGAAGAAACCGATTCCTGGTTTATTGAAGAACAATAACCACCCACCGCTAGGAGGAGTACCATGCGCGAATCCTATATCTCCACCCGTGTCGCTACCCTGAAGCCCTCCGGGATCCGTAAATTCTTTGATATCGCCGCTACCATGAAGGATGTGATTTCTTTGGGAATTGGGGAACCTGATTTTATTACCCCCAAACCAATTATGGATGCCGGCATTCAGTCAATATTACGCGGAGATACGCATTACACCTCCAACGCCGGGATTATCGAATTACGTCAGGCGTTGTCTAACCACCTGAATAAGCTGTATGGTGTTCGTTACGACCCTGATACAGAACTCCTCATGACCGTGGGAGTCTCCGAAGCCTTATACCTGGCTTTCACCTCAATTTTGGAACCCGGCGACGAAGTGATCATTCCAACACCCTGTTTTGTCGCGTACCAGGCTGAAGTGATCCTTGCGGGCGGCGTACCTGTGGAGGTTGCCAGCCGGATGGAAAATGATTTCAGCCCCGATCCGGATGAGATTGAAGCAGCCATCACCCCCCGTACCAAAGCCATCTTGATCGGGTACCCGAACAACCCAACAGGTGCGGTCGCGTCTATGGAGGCATTAATCCGCCTGGCTGAAATTGCAGAAAAGCATGACATCGTCGTGATTTCTGATGAAATCTATGACCGCCTGGTTTACGGTGTGGATCATATCTGCTTCCCGGCACTGGAAGGAATGCGGAAGCGGACCATTTTGCTTGGCGGCTTCTCGAAAGACTATGCCATGACCGGCTGGCGCATCGGTTACGCTGCCGCGCCGGTGGATTTCATCAAATCCATGACCCGCGTCCACCAATACACCATTATGTCTGCGCCAACCATGAGCCAGCGTGCTGCCCTGGAAGGTTTGCTAAATGGCGAGGAACATGTGCAGCAGATGTTGGCTGAGTATGACCGGCGGCGCACTTTTTTGGTAGCCGCGCTGAACCGCCTGGGATTGGATACGGTCGAGCCCAAGGGCGCCTTTTATGTATTTCCACGCATCACCGTCAGCGGGCTGGATGATGAAGCCTTCGCCCAGCGATTGTTACAGGAAGAAAAAGTTGCCATGGTACCGGGGAATGCTTTTGGCGCCGGTGGGGATGGCTTTGTTCGTATTTCTTACGCGACATCTTTTGAAAAAATTGAAGAAGCCATGCACCGTCTGGAAAACTTCATGCGCCGGATGGGGTGATTTTATCCTATGAATTGGGAACCCGTCATTGGTCTGGAAGTTCACGTTGAACTAAAAACCGCATCCAAAATGTTTTGCAGCTGCCCGGTGGTGGACGTGATTACTGCGTCACCGAATAGCGCGGTTTGCCCGGTGTGCCTGGGTTTGCCGGGAGCGTTGCCCGTTATCAACCGCCAGGCTGTTGAGCTGGCTGTCAGGTCAGCATTGGCGTTGGATTGCCGTATCAATCCAACCAGTATTTTCGCCCGCAAGAATTACTTTTATCCCGATCTACCCAAGGGATACCAGATCTCACAGTATGAATATCCACTGGCAGAGAATGGTGAGTTACTCATCCAAACCGCCACCGGTGAAAAGCATATTCGCATCCGCCGCGCGCATCTGGAAGAAGATACCGGCAAACTGACCCACATAAAGAGGGATGAGGATTCATTCAGTCTGGTTGATTTAAACCGGGCGGGTGTTCCCCTGCTGGAAATTGTCACCGAGCCGGATATGCGTTCAGTAGAAGAAGCCAGGGAATATGCTACGACTCTCCATTCATTGCTCCGCTACATCGGTGTAAGCTCTTGTGATATGGAAAAAGGAGCCATCCGCTTTGAAGCGAATGTTTCCATCCGCCAGCTGGGTACAGTGGTATTCAACACACGAACCGAAATCAAAAATCTGAACAGCTTCAAGGCAATGGAAAAGGCGATTGAATATGAAATGCAGCGGCAGATCGCTGTTGTGGAGGGTGGTGGCGAAGTCCGTCAGGAGACGGTGGGTTGGAATGATCTGACCGGGGCGACATTCTCTCAACGCGGCAAGGAAGAAGCTCATGACTACCGCTATTTCCCTGAACCGGATTTGCCTCCCCTGGCAGTGGATGACGACTGGCTCGATCAGATCCGTTCCTCCATGCCCGAGCTCCCCCGCCAGAAACAGGAGCGGTTAAAGCGCCAGTATAACCTGACGGAGTATGATGCCCGGGTATTAGTTGCCCAAGTTCAGCTGGCTGATTTCTTTGAAGAGGTGATGGCTGTTAATTCGTCCATTCCGGCAAAATCAGTGGTTAATTGGATCACAGGTTCCATACTCGCCTGGATGAATAATCGTGGCAGTGAAAATATCCAGATTCCGCTCAATCCGGAACAGCTTGCCGGGTTGGTGAGCGCCACCACAGCAGGCACCATTAACCTTAATACTGCCAAAGCGGTTCTCGACGAGATGCTGGTATCTGGAAAATCAGCTGATGAAATCATCCGCGAGAAAGGTTTGACCCAGATTGATGATCGATCCATGTTGAGGCAGATGATTCGCGATTCCCTCGCGGAATATCCGCAGGAACTTGCCAGCTATCTTGCGGGAAAGGATACACTTGCCAATTGGTTTTTGGGGCAGGTCATGCGGAAAACCAAAGGGCAGGCTGCTCCTCAGCTCGTTCAGACCATTCTTGCTGAAGTTTTAAAGTCTATAAAAGATGACAGCCAATCATCTGATTAATGAGATGAAATAGGAGGGTAGTCACCCTGCTTGCTGTCGTTAATCATATTGACTCGCTAACATTCTTCCTGTATCCTTAAAAGGTACTATGGAAAGGTGTCTAAAATGATCTATTTGCAGTTCATCCAGGCACGGAATTTGTTGGGAGTACCAGCGGGCATTCCTTGATTGCCCGCTATTATTTTAACTACCACCCATTCTAATTTTTTTTGGAGGAGATACCCATGGCAGTAACAACCAATGCGTTTGAAATGGCGCAGCGTCAGTTTGATCATGTGGCTGGTTTGCTCAAGCTGGATCCCCAGGTGAGCGAAGTTCTCCGATGGCCTGCCCGAGAATTCCACTTCCGCATTCCCGTCCGGATGGATGATGGAACGATCCGGGTATTCAATGGTTACCGTGTCCAGCATAACGATGCCCGCGGACCCAACAAGGGTGGTATTCGCTTCCATCCGTCGGAGACAGTCGATACAGTTCGCGCGCTGGCAATGTGGATGACATGGAAATGCGCCGTGGCAGACATTCCCCTGGGTGGTGGTAAAGGTGGCGTGATTGTTGATCCGGCAACCTTATCTCTTGGTGAAAAAGAACGCCTGGTGCGTGGCTACATCGATATTATGTGGCGGAACATTGGTCCGCGCCAGGATGTCCCCGCTCCAGATGTCGGTACCACTCCCCAGATGATGGGCTGGATGATGGATCAGTATTCCAAGCTGGTAGGTCAGTACACCCCGGGCGTCATCACCGGCAAGCCGGTGGGCGGCGGCGGTTCACTTGGTCGGACAGAAGCTACCGGGTATGGTGTGATTTATACCGTGCGTGAAGCAATGAAATTCCTCAATATGGATTCATCCAAGTGCGTGGCAGCTATTCAGGGCTTCGGCAATGTATCGCAGTACGCCGCAATTGGCTTCATCGAAATGCTTAAAGGTAAGGTGGCTTGCGTATCTTACTGGGATCGGGAAGATCGCACCTCTTATACGGTCAGCCACAAAGATGGCGTCGATCCACGCTTCCTGATGACCATTACCGACCAGTATGGTTCCATTGATAAAAACAAAGCCCGCGACGCTGGCTATGTAATTGAAGATGGCAACGCCTGGATTAGCAAAGAAGCAGATATTCTCATCCCCGCGGCGCTTGAAGGGCAGATCAACGCGGATAGTGTTCAGAAAATCAGTAAAGCCGTGAAGGTTGTTGCAGAAGGTGCCAATGGACCCACCACACCGGAAGCGGATGAAGTGTTGAAGAGCCGCGGTGTTTATATGGTCCCCGACTTCCTCTGCAATGCTGGCGGCGTCACCTGCTCATACTTCGAAGGTGTACAGAATGATATGAACTTCTACTGGACTCACCAGGAAGTTCTGGAGAAACTGGATACCAAGATGACCCAGGCGTATGAAGGCGTTCGGGATATGGCTTTGAAGGAAAAAGTATATATGCGCGATGCCGCTTATATGGTTGCCATCGCTCGCGTAGTAAAAGCCATGGAATTGCGCGGCTGGATCTAAACTAGATATTACCGGTTCACTTACCTCCTTCCGTGAAAGATCCCGGCTGATATAGCCGGGATCTTCGCAATTAATAAAAATCAGAATATTAAACTTCTATTTCTTTGCCTTCTTGCACCACCACTTCCAGGCGCGTTTTCCCTTTACGGTGATATTTCCAGATTTTGACCCGCAGATGGAGGATGCCGTGTAGCTGTATTTGTCTTTGGGTAAGCTGATTGTCTGTTTGCCGGGAGCGACACCAAAATAGAATACGCCACCCTTGCTGTTTCGGAACACGAAGGACATATATCCACCCGTCTTATTGGTAATGGATATCTTCCCCATTTTCTCTTTTTTGAACAAATCTAAATTGACAAAAGAGAATGTATCACTTGCTGTAACACTTGAAACAGCACAGGCAGATGATGCCTTGTCAATCGGTTCGGCGTTTACGGGTGCAACACCGAAAGTGGAAAACAGAAATGCAAAAGCCAATGTTAGTGCAATGACGCGATGGAACTTCATATACCCCTCCAATTGATTTTGATAATTCTATTGTAGGTAAGTCGTTGATTACCTTCAATAAAAATATGATTACAGGTTTATTAACAGAATCGCGATTTTCCCCGAAAATCAATAACTGGTTGAATTAAACACATAACGCTCTCATTCGAGAGCGTTATATTGAGTTACTCGTAAGCCCTAATTCGTTTCATCCAGTGCAATGAAATGGTTGGTCAGTGTGTAAGTGATGTAATTCTCCCACAGATCCATTATTTCATTTTGCCTGAAGTCGTGATTGCAGAAGGTCTGGAAAACCGTTCGACCCTCCATGCAGACCGTGATAAAACCATTGTTGGTTGTGTTAGTTTTGAGCACGGCTGCCAGAATATCAGCATCGCCGGATGAGCGCAAACGGACTTTATCTCCGGCGTTGCTTGACCAGTATCGGTCATAATGAAGCAGCGGTAAGACGGTATTGGGTTCATTGAGCAGCGGATGCTCGGGTTGTACCCAGTAAATCGAATCCGCGAGGTCCCAGTTGCCATCATAAGAGATGCCACATTCGTTCGTAAAGTTTTTGATTTTACCCCCGCCCAACAAATCCAGATACCAGACCTCTGCGATAATTGCAGTCTTCTTGTAGGATTGTTCCAGAATCACATCCCAGAATTCACCCTGAATAGCGTTGTGGTTTTCTGCGCCTACGATAATGAGATCCCAATCCGTACCCGAATCCAGGTATTTCATAAAATCACCCGAGCGGTCACCGACTGCGGTGTAGTCGATACCCATCCGGTCGAGGGTCATCTCAATCCACTGCCCGATCCCCAGCTCCAGCGTATCCTCGTACAGGAGGACCTTTGCGTTCTGTATCCGCTCTTCCATGGATGCTGGAGACGGCTCCTCTGTCATCATGGAAGAAAGTGTGCCCACAAAATCAACTGTTGCGGCGGGAGGTTCTGCTTCCAGCGCAGATTGGGTTTCCTGCAGCGCCTGGGCTGTCTCCTCAAAGACTTTTGCCTGCTCAGTGACTTCCAACGCGAAATCAGCCTCCATGGTTGCCTGTGCTTCCATTTGCACAGCTCTGGCGGTACCAGCTATATCGTCTGTTGGTGGCATGGGAGGTGCTTCTGAAGTAGACCGTGATCCAGTTATGCAGGCAAGTTGAATGAGCAAAAGAGACAGAATTACAGATAATAAACGAGCATTTCGGGGCAGGTATCTCGGCTTTCGGTCCATTCTCTCCTCCTTACTGATAAATAATTGAATCTACTCCTAACTACCAATTACTTTCATCATTATGTCATAAATCAATGGATTCCCAGCAATAATGGAAGTATTACCGCTAAGATCGATATCCTTACCCGAAAAATCGGATACTTTGCCACCTGCTTCTTTCACCAGGAGCGTTCCGGCGGCGATATCCCATGGATGGATCTCAGGCTGCCAGTACGCATCCGCTGATCCGCTGGCGGTATAGCACATTGCCAGGGCAGCGCAACCCAATTGGCGAATTCCCCGGGTGGACATGCGCAGATTCTGATAATTCTGCAGAGTCTTTTCATCTAAATCATCGTGCATATTGGGATACTCCAGCATCAAAACACCGTCTCGCAGTTCAGATGTGGATGTGACATGCATCCGTTTTCCATTCAGAAAAGCCCCTTTACCTGTTTCAGCAGAATACATCTCATTCCGACAAGGAGAAAAAACTGCTCCCAGGAGGAGCTTGTTGCGAAAGGTTAGCCCAATCGAAACGCAAAAAACCGGCAATCCATGGGCGTAGTTGATGGTGCCGTCCAGCGGATCGATGTACCAGCAGTATTCAGAACTCTGCCGGCTCTCCCCTGATTCTTCAGCGACAATGCTGTGGTTTGCCCATCTCTTTTGGATTTCACCAATAATGAATCCTTCCGCGAGGGCATCCGCTTCAGTGACGATATCGGTTGTCAGTTTTCGTTCAATTTGATGGTCCGTTTGAAATCGGGAAAGGACAATTTTCCCCGCGCCTCTGGCGAGGTTTTCAAGGTCACTTAATGTTGGAAAGATGGTAGTCATAATAATAGGCTCCGGTTTCTTAATCTTCAGCGTTCATTTCGGCAATTATCCGTTTGTAGTATCCTGCCAGGTATCGGTGCCGGAGGACGGCGATTTTTTTCGCGGATTTAGTATAGAGACGATTTTTTACTTTACGCAATTTAAATATGTATTCATGATAACTGCTATGCGGTTCCCCTGCTTCTTTCACGCCGGTTTTCAAGAACTGTTCAGAAACAGGCGCGAATACCGGCTGTCCATCCAGTACCGCGTACGCAATCGTGCGGGCAACACCAATGGCGCCCAGCACGTCCAGTTTGTCAGCATCAAACAACACTTTTGCCTCAATGGTGCCTGGCTCTTCCCTGCCGCTGCGGAAACGGTGCGCGCGGATGCAGTGCAGCACCGCTTCGATGCGCTCATTTTTCCATCCAGCATCACTCAAGATCTGACGGGCAAACTCCGCGCTGCTTAGATGGTGGGTTGCCCTGTTTCCGTTCTCCTGCCCGGGGGCGCTGCCTTCAGCGTCATGTAACAGGGCGGCAGATTGCACGATTTCAAGATCAGCTCCTTCGGCTAATGCCAGGCGGGTTGCCATTTGGTATACCCGCTCAATGTGGGCAAAATCATGAACCGGATCAGAGTCGCTGTACCATGCCCGGGCGGTCTTTAAAGATAACTCTTTCATGTTTCCGGGTATTCCTTTCCCTTCTTGATGATGGTTTGAACCAGGTTGGTTCCAAACCGATAACCTAAATGCCGGTAATCAGAAGCCGCCAGAATAATCATATCGGCCTGCTTGCCCGGTTCAATCGATCCAATCCGATCTTCACAGTGGATGGCTGCGGCTGCGTTGATGGTTGAAGCACAAAGCGCTTCTGCGACCGTCATCTTCATGTACCGGCAGGCGAGGGCGATGACGAACTGCATACTCTCATTCCAGGCGGTTCCAGGGTTGCAGTCTGTTGCCAGCGCGACGATTGCGTTTGCGTCGATGAATTTTCTGGCGGGCATATACTGTTTTTCTGCCAATCCAAATGTTGTGCATGGCAACGCCACCGCCACAGTATTACTCTGCCCGATGATATCAATCTCTTCATCAGAAGTATGCATCAGATGGTCCACGCTGGCTGCACCCATCTTAACGGCAAGTCGGACTCCGCCCAGGTTTTCGAATTCGTCGGCGTGGATTTTCAGGGGCAAACCTGCCCGGCGAGCTGCCTCGAACAACCGCCTGGTTTGTTCGAGGCTGAATGCTCCCTGTTCACAGAATACGTCAAAGAAAAGGTTGGTTTTTTCAACCGGGATTCCGTTACTGCGCCCGATTTTTTCTTCCAGAAGCGGGAGCATTTCGTTGATGATGATATTGATATACCCTTCTGTGTTATCAGCAAACTCGGGCGGAGAGGCGTGCGCGGGCATAAATGTGGGTATCAGGTCTATGGGCAGTTCTTCATCCAGAGAAACAATCTGCTGCAACATCTGGAGTTCAGAGATGGTGTCCAATCCATAACCAGTTTTTACTTCCACGGTGGTGGTTCCGTGCTTGAACATACGGTCTGCCCGGCTGCGGGTTGCTGTGAAAAGATCGTTCTCAGACAGCGCCTTGCGGGTCTGCCTGACAGTCGAAACGATACCTCCACCGGCAGCCTGAATTTCCAGATAGCTTTTTCCCTGCAGGCGCATATCAAACTCGGCTGCCCGGTCACCCGACCACAAGAGATGGGTATGCGGATCAACGAAACCCGGCATGACCACCTGGTGCAGGGCATGCAAAACAGGTTCGTCAGGGTGTTTTTCTCGAAGCGCTTCTGTAGTGCCTGTTTCCACGATTAATCCATCCTGATAAAGGACGGCGCCATCTTCGATGATCTTTAGATCATTCATGTCCATTCCCCGGCGCGGTCCACCAGAAAGCGTGATCAATTGAGATGCGTGGATGAGCAGAGTCATACAATTTCCCCTTTCTCCCCTGCTTTCAGCCAGGATTGAATGACTGCAGCCAGGGCAATTCCTCCGGCGAACGAAACAGTAAAAAGCAAAAGGAAAAGGATCTTGATCAAACCAGAATCGGATTGCAGGATGGGCGATTCGGGATGCAGAATACTGGTCAGAGATGCCAGTGAAAACAACAGCGCCACGGCAAACAGCGTGTTCGCAATGGCGGTGATCCGTTTATTGTTCATCAACCACAATCCAAGTTGCAGCAGGGTGCCGACTATAGCAAAGGTGAATGGTACTCTCCAGCGCGGTTCATCAAAATAAAAACCTCCCCAGCTGGCTTTCATCACCCAGAGTGACATCGGCAGGTATGTAAGCCAGTAAAAAAAACCCGCGAGCCCGGCCGCGCGACACCAGGCATACAAACTTTCTTTTTTCCAGATGGTTGCGGCGAGCCCAAGTAGTCCGGCACCGGCAAACAGCAGTATACCAGTCCAGACCCAGGCTCCGTGGAAATAGATCAGCCGGATACTGCTGCCAAGGGTTTTTTCCTGCGGCATCACAAGGCTTATCAGCACAGCGGCAAGAATCAGGAATGCACAGATTAGCAGTTTGGGAAAGGTTTTATTGGTCATGGTTTGATTGAAACAGAGTGAAAAAAATCCATCCCGCGGATGGATTTGATTATTTTGTTTTATTCTATGGTTCGTTTAGGCGGTTCCGGCATTTGGATGATATAGACATTATGTACGTCATACTTTTCCACCAGACCCATTTTTCGCAGCACATTCAGTTCTTCATCCAGGCTGGTATGCGAGACATTTTGATCGTCTTCAGGCAGTAATTCACCGGTTCGGATATCCTGAAATACACCATTCCCCCAATCGACAACAACTTCACTGGTTTTGAGTGTAATAACACAATGCCGGCTGATGGGGATACCTGATTTCATAAGTCTCTCCCTTTTTGAGAGTTCCTCAAGGGTTCTCAGAATTCTCTACTGGTTTTTTACAAATCGCTCAAATGTTGTCGAGCGCAGTCTGGCAATCAGTTCTGCCTGCAGGTCACACCATAATGGCCTGATCGGACATTCTTCTCCAAATTCGCACACGTGCGGATCCAGCGTGCAATTGTTGATACTGATGGGTCCGTCAATGGCTTCCACTACGTCCAGAACCGTGATCTGATCTGGCAGCCGGGCGAGGGTAACCCCGCCGTGGGCGCCGCGAGAAGTATGGATCAAACCGGCAATCGAAAGCTGCGAGATGATCTTTGCCAGAAACGAAGAAGGGATCTTCTTGTTTTCAGCAATCTGACTGGTGGCTGCCCGCTCTCCAGGTTGCAGGTTCGCCAGATAAAGCATGGCGCGGATTGCGTAATCAGCCTGACGGGTTATCTGCATTCCATTACCTCTCCGGTAAAAATGATGAAAATTATCTGAATATATTGTATCTTACCATTATTTTACAGGCTAGTGGGGTTGATCGTCGGTTTTCTTAAAAATCACCTTGTCTTCAAAGTTGATAACCGGTAAACGCTTATTAATTTCTTCGGCGGGCGGGAGCAGGTTGACATTTTTGAGATCATCCCTGTATTTTTTCAACATTTTCAGAATGTAAGAGCGTTCAAATAAATGCGCAATACTGCCTGTTTCTGGCGGTTGGCAGGCTGCCAGCCAGGCTTCTTCGGCTACATTGAATGCCGCTTCAGGGAAGCCAATTTTGGTAGCAATTTCAGATTTTTGTTTTAATTCTGTGGCGTTTTCTTGCAGCCAATGGTGGCATATCTCCAGCAATTGGATGGCGTCTCTGGCCAGTTCTCCGGCGCCATGTTCCACCACGTACTGCGCGTTACCGGCTTCCTGTCCGGGCAAGACATTCACCAGAGCCATTGGTTTGCCGCTGGCAAGGGCTTCTGATACAGCCAATCCGCCCGCCTTGCAAATAAGCATATCTGAAACGCGCATTAACTGGGGAACATTTTCGACAAAATTGAGCACCTTAACCGGAACATGCCACGCTTCATTCTGAAAACGCTGGTAGAGGTCATCATCCCCTCCGGCCACCAGAATTAATTGGACAGGCAGGGCAGAGTGATTGATTCCGTTCAGTATCTCAGGCATACCTTCTATCCGTTTACTTCCCAGAATTAGTAGGGTAAATAAATCTTGTGATAAACCCAGGCTATCCAGAACCTCTTGCCGGGATACTGAACCCAGCGAAAATGACGGAGAAACAGGAATACCGGTAATTTTGATCTGTTGCTCAGAAAGCATGGCATTTAACGCCAACTGTTTCACTTCTTCGGTTGGCACCATGCAGAGATCGACTCCCGGGTTGAACCAGGTCCGATGCGTGGATACAAGATCCGTAACAACGGTGAGAAGCGGTACTCTTTGATTCCGTACGAGGAAAAGCGCATCGAGGGGCGCCTGGTAAGCAGGATAGGTGGTGACGATGGCATCGGGTTCATGGTCTTTTATGAGGTCGCTCATCACATCATACAGCATCAGTATGAACGCGCCGTCCATCAATGCCACGGGCAGGCTGGAGTCGCTTGCTTCGTAGCCTACCCGGTAGAGTTCAGGCATAGATTTCAGGATACGGTCATAATCTGATTGGCTCTCCCGCAGCAGGGTGGGGGTGCGTTCGTCTTCCAGCGGATTTAGCAATTCGACTTCACTATCATCTGGATGTGAAATCTGCAACGCTTGCTGAATAGCTATGGCAGCGCTCCGATGCCCAAACCCGGCGTCGGCGTACAGAATAAGAATTTTCTTTTTTTCAGGATGAGTCATTTCATGTCTTTGAAATGAAAATGGCAATTATTTTATGCGGGCGTTTTCCCAGGGTTCGCCATCCCGCAGATAACGGTACAAAGATTGGAGAATCTCTTCGGCTGAAGCTTCTTTTACGGCAATCCGGTCTCCAGGAAACACAAACACCTTTGCCCAGACGCCATCTGGGGTTGCCATTCCAAACCAGACCGTACCAACCGGTTTGTTGGGTAAGCCACCCCCTGGACCTGCGATTCCGCTGGCAGAGATGGCAACATCTGCGCCCAGAACCTTTTTCGCTCCCAGCGCCATCTCGACCACAGTTTCACTGCTGACCGCTCCGTGGGTGGTGATCGTTTCATGCTGCACTCCCAGCAGCCATTCTTTAGCTTCGTAAGCGTAGACGCAGACTCCACCAAGATAATAATCTGAGCTGCCGGGGATGTTGGTGATCCGGTGGCTGATCAACCCCCCGGTGCAGGATTCTGCTGCCGCCAGCTTCCAGTTTCTTTCACGAAGGAAATCAGCAATCAATATTTCGGGTAGATCCATGAATCGCGCTATCCTTATTTTGAAGTGGAGTAATTATACTCTCGTTGAAGCTCCGAATTGATTTTATTATCCTGCTTTCTGCGCGGGATGGGATGATAAAATTATTGCATGGAAAATCCTGGATCTGATTTGCAGGGAGTTCTGGATACCCTGCCGAATAAACCCGGTTGTTATATTTATAAAAACAGTCAGGGCGCGGTGATTTATGTTGGCAAGGCTATCAACTTAAAGAACCGGGTCAGGTCTTATTTTCATTCGCCAACAGACCAAAGTCAGAAAACCCGCCAGTTGGTAAAGAATATTGCCTCCATCGAGTGGATCGTAGTCGGCAGTGAGCTCGAAGCTTTGATCCTCGAGATGAATTTAATCAAAAAACACCGTCCGCACTACAACATCCGCCTCAAAGATGACAAGCGGTATCCGTATATCAAGGTGCACTGGCAGGATCCTTTCCCACGGGTCACCATTACGCGAGAGATGACAAAAGATGGCGCCCGCTACTTCGGACCCTATACTTCGGTCTGGGCGGTCCACCAGACACTGGATTTGCTTCGCAAGCTGTTTCCATACCTTACCTGTGATCGCGATATCACCGGCAGAGATGCGCGTGCCTGTCTTTATTTTGACATCAAGCTGTGCAACGCCCCCTGCATTGGCGCGGTGGATCAAGAGGCTTACCGCCGGAACATTCTAGACTTGTGTGATTTTCTGGATGGGCATACAACCCCGATCGTGCAGCGCCTGAAATCTGAGATGAGCCACGCATCAGAAGTGTTGCAATTTGAAAAAGCTGCAGCCATTCGCGATCAGATTCAAGCGATAAATACGGTCGTTGAGAAGCAGAAGGTAATTTCGGCTGACCAGATGGATTCAGATGTGGTCGCAATGGCACGCGAAGATGGCGAAGCCTGTGTGCAAATATTCTTCATCCGTTCCGGGAAGATGATAGGCAGGGAATACTTTATTCTCGAAGGTACTGAAGATGCGGCAGATCAGGAAGTCATCAGTCAATTCCTGAAACAGTTCTATACCGAGGCGGCGACCATCCCGCCGCAGGTGATGCTGCCTCAGGAAATTGAGGAAGCGGCAATCATCAAGCAATGGCTGCATACCCAGCGGAATTGTCAGAAAGTTGAATTATTGGTTCCACGCCGTGGTAAATCAGCCGATCTGGTAAAAATGGCAGCCGAAAACGCATCTGAAACACTCCTGGCGTTACGTGCACGCTGGCAGGCAGATACCAACAAACAATCACAGGCACTGGCTGAATTACAGCAGGCGCTAGAACTGGATAAACCGCTCAACAAAATCGAGTGCTACGATATTTCTAATATTCAGGGAACTGCCTCAGTGGGCAGCATGGTGGTCTTTGAGCTAGGCGTCCCCAGCAAAAAGAATTACAGGCACTTCAACATTAAGACAGTAATCGGACCAGATGACTTCGCTTCGATGGAGGAAGTACTTACCCGGAGGTTCAAACGCTGGAAGTTGATTACCGAAGATGAAACACCCGGCAAGAAGGTGGATGAAGCCTTTTCCATTCTGCCGGACCTGCTGATAGTGGATGGTGGCAAGGGGCAACTGGGGCGCGCGGTAAAGATACTGGCGGAGTTTGATTTACAGGATAAAGTGCAGGTGGTCGGTCTGGCCAAGCAGATGGAAGAATTATTCCTGCCAGGTAAGAATAAATCGGTGCTTCTGCCACGTCACAGCCAGGCGCTGTACCTGGTGCAGCGTATTCGCGATGAAGCCCATCGTTTTGGCATTACCACCCACCGCAACAAGCGCACCAAGGTGGGGTTAGCTTCTCGTCTCGATGTCATCTCCGGGGTGGGGCCGACACGCCGAAAAGCCCTGCTCAGGCACTTCGGGTCAATTGAAGAGATCGGGCGGGCTTCTCTGGAACAACTGACTTCCGTCAAGGGTGTAACCCTGGCGGTGGCGAAAAATATAAAATCAGCTTTGGAATAAGTTTGTTTAACCGACCATTTCACGGGGCGGTTGCGCGAGGGATTCAAACGCAACCATATTCACCTGGGCGGTCTTGTCGCGAATGGCTTTGACTGGTTCATACTCGGGTGAACTTACCCATTCTTTTGCCTTTTCAAGAGTAGGGAACTCCAGAAGTACAATCCGTTCAGGGTTCCATTCTCCAGCCAGGTTTTCCACTTCGCCGCTTCTTGCCAGATACTTGCCGCCGTATTTGGATAAAACCGGCGGGGTGAGCTTTTTTACTTCCTCATACTCTTCGGGGCTGGTGATGTGCACTTCCACGATTACATATGCAGGCATAAAATCTCCTCTTTTAGAAGGGTGTGGGGTTTTTGGATACTACCATTATAGAGGAATTGGCACACCAAGTCATCTGACAAAAATCCCATTATGCGATCTGCAGAGGTGACAAAACTCGCCCTATCTAATTGTTTTGGCTGCGAGAATTGATATGGATCGATGCTTGGTTAAGCTGGTTTCCCTGCATTCACCGGCAGGGGAGTTTGCCCGGTTGTATCTGGCAGGTGGATGCGCGTGGCGGCTAACATGTTGATCAAGGCGATGAAAGCTCCCAGTAAAAACACAAACTGGTAACCAAAATTATTCCAGATTATTCCGCCGATGAGGGCGACGCTGATCGAAAATACATGGTCGATGGTCACAGCCATGGTTAGCGCCGGTTGAATATCTGCCGGGTCAACAGCGACCTTTTTCATATATGTGGCACGAGCCATGTTAACCGACATCAGCATCTGGTCAAGCAGGAAGCAGGTGAAGGTGATGTAGAGAGCAACCTGCTCTGAAAACAGGAAGCGGGAGAATCCGTATCCAAAACAGACAAACACCAGAAGCACAGCTTCAGATAAGAGAACTGTCTTTTCGCCCAAACGGTCGATCATCCACCCCAGCAGGGGCTGAAAGATGATCCCGATAATCCCGCCCACCATAAGCAGGGTTGCCATGACCTGTGTGGGCTGGTCAAACACCGTTACCAGCACCCAGGGACCAAAGGTAAGGAAGATCTGTTTGCGTGAGCCGTATAAAATGGCCAGAAAGTAATACAGCTTATATTCTGGATGAAGCTTCAAAAAGGTGCGCGATGGCGCTGGTTGATTGGGCTTCATCGCCAGTAGAATAACCGCGGCGATTCCCAGGAATACTGCCGTGAGGATGAAGGTGTGGTGGAAATTGAAATTTAGATACCGGAATCCAAGAAACACAATAAAACTGCCAAAGATGGCAGCCATGTTACGAATGGAGTTGAGCTGCCCCAAGCGCTGCCCGGTTTTGCCGGGTTCAGCCAGTTCCATGCCAATGGAAGATTGCAAAGGTAGAAAGATATGGCTGCCCATGCTGTATACAAACAGCCACAGAGTCATAATTGCGTAGGTGGGTGAAACAAAACCGATCAGGATTGCTCCCACCGCGCCAAATATCATGGCAACCATGCCCAAACGCCGGCTGCACAAAAACCATAACAGCGCAGAAACAAAGACTACCAAAAAACCAGGCAGTTCGCGGGGTAATTCCAGAAATGAGCGCTGAAATCCAGTCAACTCAAAACGGGCGTTGATGTAATTATTAAAGGTCGAATCGTACATGTTGTACGCCATGCCCATGGCAATGGTGACCAACATGAACAGCTTCAACTCTCTGGGCATTTGGGTAAAGTATTTTTTAATGGAGTCCATATTTTATTAATATCGGAAAGAATTCAAAAAATTCTATCACACAAACAGGCTGAGCATAGTTTGAAAATCATCGATTCTGGATATAATAGGAACATCAATAGTGAAGCCATCAGAACAATATCTGGGGAAGAATGAGGGTAAGCCATGAAAGTTTCCGTCACACAACAGAATCTCGCACACGGGCTGAATATTGTTTCCCGCGCGGTCGCGGCTCGCACGACCCTTCCGGTGCTGTCGAATATTCTTCTCGCGACCGATGAAGGCAGATTGCGGTTATCCGCCACCAACCTGGAGCTGGGTATCACCTGCTGGATTGGCGCGAAGGTCGAAGAGGAAGGCAGCTTTACCGTGCCGGCGCGGACTTTTATTGACCTGGTCAATACCCTGCCCAACGAATCCCTCAATCTTGAATTGAACCCACGCACACAGAGCATGGAAGTGCATTCCACCGCATCCACCGCCGAGGTTAAAGGGATCGACGCGCAGGAATTCCCGCCCATGCCGGTTCCGGATGTGGATAACAGTGTGCAGCTGAATGTGGCTGACTTTAAGGAAATGATTCAGCAGGTGGTTTTCGCCGCCTCGGGTGATGAAGCCCGCCCGGTACTGATGGGAGCGCAGATCAACCTGGCAGACAATGAATTAATGATGGCTGCCGCGGATGGTTTCCGCATTTCGGTTAAACGGGCACCCCTTTCCACGCCTGTGGCTTCCCCGGTCAGTATCATTGTTCCCGCCAGGGCGCTTTCTGAACTGGCGCGTGTAGCAGTGGATGGCGAACAATCCATCACCATGTCTGTACCCGCCGGTCGGGGGCAGGTGGTTTTCACCCTTAAAGATGTAGAAGTCGCTTCACAACTGATTGAAGGTAAATTCCCCGATTGCAACCAGATCATCCCCAAGACTTATAAAACCCGCACCATTCTTTCAACCCAGGCTTTCCTGTCTGCCTGCAAACGGGCTGAAGTCTTTGCCCGCGAAGGTTCAAATGTGGTACGCATGAATCTTAAACCGGCTGGCGAAAGCATGGGCAGCGTGGTGGAAATATCTGCCATGACCGAAGAGACCGGAAAAAGCGAAGAGGGTATCGAGGCGACCATTGAAGGCGCGAACCTGTTGATAGCTTTCAATGTGCGCTTCCTGCGCGAGGTGCTGGAGGCGATCCACACTCCCAACGTGGCGCTCGAGACCACCGCGCCCAACACACCCGGGGTGGTGAAACCAGTCAGCGATGACAGCTTTGTGCATGTGATCATGCCCATGCATCTTTAAGATGGTTCTTGATGATCATAAACATCCGATTTCTGGAATGAAATCGGATGTTTTGTTAAATGAACTTCCCGCATATCAGTTCTTTTCTATCAGACCTGCATTAGCCTGATTTTGTAATTCTCGTATAATCATTCTTAACTATTTATGCCCATTTACGCTTGAATATTATCTTTCACATATCTATACTAAAGTGGCATAAAAAACCCATGCCCCATTATTTTTCAGGAGGAGATGTTACCCATGTTATGGAGAGTCCTTAAACCTTTTGTTTTTCTAGCTTTGCTGGTTACGATTGTTGGAACAGCTTGTTTATCCAGCTCTGGTGAGAAAGAAACCAAAGAACCGGTTGATGTCACCGAAGAAGTTGATCGACCTGAGCCGAACGTTCCGGCTGGTGATGCGGTTAGCGATCTGGATGGAGTCCAATCTGCAACCATACAGGTTGAAGCACAGGGCACCAGTGTTGACCCGCAGCAGGGTACCCAGCTTAACGCTGGCTGGACCGGAACCGGCTTCTTTATCAGCCCCGATGGGTTGGCGGTGACCAACAACCACGTGGTTACCGGCGCGGCAATCCTTAAGGTATATGTGGGCGGTGATTCCACCCCCTACAACGCCCGGATTGTAGCTGTTTCTGAGTGCGCCGACCTGGCAGTTATCCAGGTCAGCGGTGGAGAATTCCCCTACCTCGAGTGGTATGACGATGATGTGAAAGTTGGAATGGAAGTTTACGCTGCCGGGTTCCCGCTCAGCGAACCGGAATACAACCTGACCAAAGGCATCGTTTCCAAAACAAAAGCAGATGGTCAGACTTTCTGGTCATCCATCGATTCTGTCATCGCGCATGATGCCACCATCAACCCCGGCAATTCCGGTGGTCCTTTGGTGACCGAAGACGGCAAAGTAATTGGCGTGAATTACCGTTCACGACCCGATTTCAACCAATATTTTGCCATCGGTAAAGATATTGCCCTGCCGATTATTGAAGACCTGGAAC
>CAZRKL010000012.1:18806-33575 GCA_964600595.1 uncultured Leptolinea sp. | reverse complement strand
TGGCAGGATTTTCTTACAATTTTCGACCGCTTCAATACCGTTGGATGCTTCACCTGCCAATTCTAGGTCTTCATAGACATCCAGAAATGTTGACAATCCCTGCCGGACCATCGCGTGATCATCTACTACCATCACCCTGATTGGGTGTGTAATATCGTTCATTCAAGCCTCCGTCCACTATTTTCATCCCAAATCACTTCAAGGGTTGTGCCCTTGCCCTTTTCACTGTTGATTATCAACTCAGCTCCAATCGATTCTGCCCTTTCCTCCATGATCCGTAATCCATAATGACCGGGGCTCAAATTTGCCGGATCAAATCCGCAGCCGTTGTCACTGATTACCAGGCGGGTCTGGTTGTTTTGGCTGAAAACAGATATCTCAACTTTGGTTGCACAAGCATGTTTAGCAATATTATTCAAACCTTCCTGGCATAACCGATACAGAGCAATCTGCACATCGGTTGGCAAGCGGTTTTTCCCAACAATATTTATGGAGACGGGAATGTTAGATCTCCCGGTAAATGCATCTGCCAGGAGATGCATTAAATTCCCGAGGTCATCATCAATTAAGGATAATGGACGCAATTCCGCCATCATCATTCGCATTTCTGCCATCGCGCCGTTGGTCAGTCTTTTTAATTTTTCGAGTGAGCGTTTGCCTTCGTATGGATCTTTCTCATATTGCTTGGGAAGCACTTCGGCAATCAGGTTCGCTGTGAACAGAGATTGATTAACCGCATCGTGTAGATTTCTCGCAAGTCGCTGTCTTTCTTGGAGTGATGCGTACATTTGCGCGTGTTCATATAATTCTGCATTCACCATGGTGATGGCTGCTTGATTTGCGACTGTTTGAGCCAGATCTGAGTGATGTACCGAAAAATACCCGACTTGTTCATGCGCTATCCCCAAGCCGCCCAACATTCTGCCTTTTACAATCAGCGGCACCCACATCCATGATTTTATTCCTTCAAGGAAAATGGATGAATAATCGTTGAATAAAGATCTGAGAAAGATCGCTTCTGGTTCTTCGCCCCAGATATTGGCAATCCGGGTGGTCTGCTGTCCGTTAAAAAATATCCTTGGGGTGCCTGAACCGCCAATTTTTATCTGTATGGGTGTCGGTAACTGGGACATTTCAATGCCGCAAATTGCCAGCACCATCAGGCTGGAATCATGGATGGTAAACAAAGCCGCGTAAGAGTAGGATATGATCTTCCGGAGTTGTTCCAAAATCAGTTCCGGATCCAGATCGAGAGTGGATGACAGAGTTTGTGATATCTCTAATAGCGTTGTTTGCTCATGGATCCGGGATTCCACTCTCTTTTGTAACAACTGGTCGTTGAATGCGCGCTCCGAACTTTCCCGCCGCTCACGCAATGTGACCAGCAGGTAATTATTCCTACTCAGGCGGAATATTCCCAATCCACAGTTAAAGTGAAGGGATGAACCATTTCGATGCAGGTGGGTTGTCTGCGAGTGAAAAAGTTCTCCAGCAAGGAGAGATGCATTATCTTTGCGGTAGATTGGTTGAAAATCTGGATGAACAAAGCTTGATATTGGCAATCCAATAAATTCCTCATGGGAATAACCATGCATGGCACAAGCAGCAGGATTCACCTCAAGAATGGAATTACTATCAAGATCGATGATGATGATCCCATCGCAACAGGTTTGAAAGGCACTCTCTATTAGGATCTTTTTATTTTCTTGATCTTCGTTTAGTGTTTGATAATGTGATCGTAGCGCAGAGATAGCTGACTGAAAATTAGCCAGCAGGCGGCTTTCCTTGGAACGCGCAGGCCATTGATTAGATGTGATGATTGGAAAAATGCCGGGAGTGTGCGTTACTTCTTTCAGGATCTCTGAAAAGAAACCATAAAAATCATCTGGCTTTCTCATGACTTGCCAGTATCTTATTTATTAATGAATATTAACGATGAGATACTCTTCTCTTCCCTCTCTTAATACACTCAATAAGCCAGAAAATTCTTTGCTTGACTATTAGTTTACTTAACTTTAATGCTTTTACAAGATGCCATATATACTTGCTGGCAAGGATTTTATGCGATTCCTGTACGAATTGATGTATTTATGAAAAGTTACTGGAAAATATTCAATTCGGGGACAAAACAAAATCCCTCATAGATGAGTGAATTATTAGAGAGACCTAACAAAATTGTAAGGGAAATTGGGATACTTTGTTAAATAACCCGTTTTTTCGATGCTATACTCTGGTTGAAGGATAAAAGAAAAGTTGGTGTATGGTCTGATCAACCAGAAACCAAAAGCAATTACCTGCCAAGCCGTAACATAACGAAAACAATATCTACTGGCCAGCCCGAGCACAGGTTTGCCAGTTTTTATTTAACCCAATGCAGGTTATGAGATGGATCTCATGGTTTTGCCGGATGAACAAATTCAAAAGCTCAACCTCCGGATTAAAAATCGAAAAAGGTGAAACCGGCGAAAGCCGGTGGCGCAAAGCTATGGGTCTAAAGCCGAAAGGTCATGATTGCCAGGTTGCCGATAAATAAGCAAGTTTGATGGCGAACCTGCACTATGGGTTCGTCTCCATTTTAACTAAAACAATGGAGATAATTTATGGATGTAAAAGTATTACTCAAAAAAATTCTCGCCCTGTTACTGATAGGGACAGCTGTTTTCATGACGATGGGTTCATCGTACATGCAAACTGTAACCGACAGATACGTCGATGCTGTGAATGGTTCAGATACCAATAGCGGATTGAGTGTTTCATCGCCTTATAAAACCATTCAAAAGGCGGTCAGTAACATTCAACCTGGTGGTACGGTCTATGTTCGGAAGGGGACTTACAACGAGAATGTTGTGATATCCATAACCGGTACAGCTGACAAACCGATTACCTTGAAGAACTATGCAGGCGAATTAGCTACCATTAATGGCGGCAGCGGGATAGCTCTTCGGAATTCTGGTGCAATTTCTTATTGGACGATAGATGGATTAACCATCAGAAGTACAAACAGGTACACCCTTCGCCTGGGTTGGTGGGGAGAACCCCGAACTACATATTGGACCGTAAAGAATAACAATATCTATGGTGCCAATTACATTATGGGGTCCTACCATCTCTGGGAGAATAACAATATCGATGGTACCGGTTACACCGCCTCTTATGGAGACGCCGGAATTTCAGACGGAGGTGATAGCCATCACAACACCTACCGTGGAAATACTGTGCATGATTTCACTCATAACAATGCCCGTGGAATCTGGACGCAGGGCAAAACCCATGACTCGCTCATAGAAAACAACATCATTACCAACATAAACGCATCTGGTGGTTTGGGTCAGGGGATCGATCTCGACGGTGCGGCGGAAGTTGAATGGCGTCATACCGTTCGTGGTAACTATATATCTAATGTCAACTACGCGGGAATCCAGCTGGAAAATGTGTTTGATTCGCTCATCGAAAACAACACAATTCACAATACAAAACCAGCGGGCATTATCATCATCAACTATGATGCTGGCGTGGGCTGCGCAACTGGCGGCGAATACAACCAATATGGAGATACAAATGGCGATGATAACTGCCGGGGTGATATCACCAATAACATCATCCGCCAGAATATTATTACTACAACGAGCAGTTGGGGATACGGTTATGGCGGTATCATCAACTGGTACGCTGGCGGTGTTAACATTTGGGGTAACACCATCAATGCGGCGGATGGAGCTGGTAATGGAGGTATTAACTTCCAGGGTACAGCCAGTGAAGTTAAAAATGGCAGCATTAAAAATAATATCATCCACCAGGGTAGAGGACCTGCTGTTTGTATCAAAGACTTTAACGCGTTATCAGAAGAGACGCATAACCTGTACTACCGAACCAACAATACCAAGCCCTACGCAAGCGGCTCTGGTTGTACAACAGAACACACCATTGCGGAGTTCAAAACTTTAACCGGTGAAGGTTCATACACCCAATTCGCCAATCCAGTTTTCAAAAACCCCATATCAGATGTTCGTTTGACTTCGAGCAGCCCCGCAATTGATTCTGGAACAAATATTGGCACAACGAAGGATGCAGATGGGAATACCCGTCCGGCAGGTGCACATTTTGATGTTGGCGCTTTTGAATTTCATGGATCAATTCCTTCACCTACGCCTACCATTACAGCCGTTGTCACCGAAACTCCTCTACCAACGGCAGAACCAACTCTAGCACCTCCAACACTGGTTCCTCCAACCGAAATTCCCGCGTCACCGACAGCAACACTGCCGCCAACATTACCACCAACACAAATCCCAACCCAGGCGCCAGTGGAACCTACTCCGATTCGACCTGAACCAACAACCCCACCCACCGAGCCGGATTCTGCCAATGTGGCTTATGGAAAACCGGCGATCCAATCCAGTTTATATGAAGGATATGATGCCAACCGGGCGGTGGATGGGAATACCGATGGAAATTTGAAGAACAATTCGGTCACCCACACACAGGAAGGCAATCAATCCTGGTGGCAGGTTGATCTTGGTTCCAGGTACCCTCTGAAAACAATCCGATTGTGGAACCGGGCTGATTGTTGTGATTGGCGGTTGAGCAATTTCTATGTATTGGTTTCAGATCAGCCATTTGCATCAACCGACCTGACAAACACGCTGCTTCAGAGCGGTGTTTCAAGCTACCTTGTTTCAGGAACCGCTGGTAGACCGAGCGAGGTAAGTGTTCCGCGAACCGGTCGTTATGTACGTGTTCAACTGATCAGCCGTGATGCACTATCACTCGCTGAAGTCGAGGTGTTGGCAGCTGGAGATCCAGTGCCATCTGACCCAGTATTTACAGCAACATCAACCAATACAGCAGTTGTGATGACCGCGACGGCTGTTCCGACCAAGGTGAACACTGCCACCAAGACACCCACCAAGACTCTGGTTCCAACGAAAACCAAAACACCCACCCGGACTCTTGCACCAACAAAAACCAAGACTCCTACCAAGACTCTTGCACCAACCAGGACAAAAACACCCACAAAAACATTACTACCGACAAAGACGAAAACACCCACGCGGACATTTACTGCGACAAAATACAAGACCAGTACCCCCACCAAGGTTGTGCCAGTTACCCTGACACCATCGATCACTCCCACCTGGATGGATGTTGACAATATCGCAATAGGTAAACCGGCATCTCAATCCAGTATTTACCAGGGATACGATGCGAACCGGGCAGTAGACGGAAACACTGATGGGAAGCTTACCAACAACTCGGTTACCCATACTCAAGAAGAGCGAAAAGCATGGTGGCAGGTAGATCTTGAGTCCAGTTATCCAATCCAGTACATAAAGATTTGGAACCGGGGTGACTGTTGTGAATGGCGATTGAAAGATTTCTACGTGTTTGTATCTGATGTCCCGTTCCAATCTACCGATTTACAGACTACTCTAAACCAGCCTGATGTAACCGCTTACTTCGTTCAGGGAGTGGCTGGATTGCCATCCGTGATTGACATCCAGCGGAGTGGGAGGTATGTACGGGTGCAGTTAACGGGTAGTGATTGTCTATCCCTAACCGAAGTTCAGGTTTGGGCTGTCACAAAACCAACCCCAGTTCCTTCGAATACACCGACACCAGTACCACCTGAAAACACGGCAGTACCTACGATTGAGGTTGTAGAACCAACTGCTACACAGGAACCAAATCCAACAGAGGCACCGGCTGATCCTGAAATTATCGTACCGGAGATAACTGAAACACCAACACCTCAACAGTAGGTAGAATAAAATTGATTACAAAGAGACCAGAAAAACCTTCTGGTCTCTTTTGCATTATGTCTTTAAATAACCATATAATGGTAAGATGAGCCATTCAAATAACCACTTAATCAAGAAGTCTTTCCAGATCATCACAATATTGTTGATCGTTTTTCTCATATCAATAGTACTCTCGGCATGCAGCCAGGAAACGGAAACACAGGTTGGCAATCAACCGCCAGATCAGCAAAATGTAATTGTTGAAAGCCCATTTCCGGAGATTGAAATGGGAAATACAGGCGAATACTATGTGGCCACAAATGGGAATGATTATGCCCGTGGGAATGAAAAACATCCCTGGAGAACAATTCAACATGCTGTGAACAAATTAAAGCCCGGCAATACGCTGTATCTTCGGGCAGGTATGTATGAAGGAAGTGTCCAGATCAGCCATTCAGGCATTCAGGATAAGCCAATCACGGTAACATCTTATCCGGGGGAGGATGTGACGATTACTGGCGGAAACCAGCCGGCAATAGTAGGTGACGCGGATTACTGGATTATAGATTCGTTGGATTTAACCAGCGAATACAAATGGACTGTTCGCTTAAATTCTTCCTATTGGCAGGTATCGAATAATGACATCAAAGGCGGGGTATATATTTGGGGCAATAATAATGTGGTTATCAATAATGAGATTATTGGGACACCGCACGCAGAAATTGGCGTTATGGATGATGGTGCAACCAGTTATCTGAACCGGTACTTGTTCAACCGCATTCATGATTTTCGCATCCGTGGGATTTGGTCGCAGTGGTTCACTCATAATAACCTGTTTGAAGGAAATCAAGTTTATAACATCACAGGTGAGGATGGGATTTGCATTGATCTGGATGGGGCGACCAGCGTGGAATATAACCATACGATTCGGGGGAACACTGTTTATAACTGTTCCCAGACGGGTATAGAGTTGGAGAATTCATATGACAGCCTGGTGGAGAACAATTTAATTTTCAATACTGGTCTGGAAGGAATTCAGATAATCAGTTATCTGGGTTGTGTCCCGGGTGGAGCAAACAATGAATTTGGCAGTGCCGATGGAGATTGTCGGGGAGACGCGCTCAATACAACCGTCCAGCAAAATATTATTTATAACGGGGGCAGGGTTGGCGGAATTGTCTCTTATGAATCATCCGGGGTAAAAGTATACAACAACACAATTTATGGTGGAGAGTCGGTTTCTATATACATAAACAGCGATAGTGAGTATTCGCACGGATGGGATATTCAGGGGAATATATTTTCTCAGAATGGCAGGGCTGAGATTTCCGTGTTGGACCCAAAATCGATTTTAACCGATTCAAATAATCTATTATTCCCGATTAACCCAGCCCATGTATATGAAATCAGGGTCGATGGGTATGAGTTTTTATCCTTGGAGCAATGGCAGCAACGCCTTCAGCATGGTCAAAATTCTATCCAAGCTGATCCACTATTTCGAGATGCAACAACTTATGATTTTCATCTCCAGGAGCATAGCCCTGCAATAGATGCAGGATTGGATCTGGGAATCCAAACAGATTTTGACCGCAATCCTCGGAAACAAGGCGCAAATGTGGATCTGGGCGCGTTAGAATATATGGTTCAATAAGAAAATCTATCTATTTCAGAAATTCAAATCTCTCGCTGCAGATGAAGACTTCCCTCTTCGCTCCAGGCTTTGATTTTTGGAAGTGAATTATTTCTCTGATGCTTTCCACAATTGGTTCGCAGTTTCCACCAATCTGCCACATCTCTGGGTAGAGCATTCCAATATTCATTCTGCTCTACCAGCTGATCAAGGAACTTTTCATAAATTTTCCACACTTTTTCTTTGCTAAGATAATCAGGATGGCTGTTTAACAATGCCATTCCATGGTATTTCTTAATAAAACTAACCTTACGGATCCAAATTTCAGGCGAATCCTCACCCAACAGGTTGACCATTGTATTATCCTGAACCAGTGTCGCCGGGAGTTCAATGAACTTACCCAGATAGAAGGGCCATATGGTCATTACTCCACCTGGAATTGGCTCAAATGGATCGGTATCAAAGAATGAAAGGTCATAATCAATCGATAGATCCTGCATCCATCCCGGATGTCTTAGATTTAAGGGTGATCTGTGACCGCTTAACTTCCATTCTTTTGCGATCTTATTTATTTTTTCTGCATTCCAGGAAAATTCTTTTCGCGAATAGAATGGTCTGGCGTTATGCTGCCATCCATGGATACCCACTTCAAAACCTCTATCTCTGATTTCTTTTATTAGGCATGTATCCGGTGCGATTTGTTTGCCTACAAGGTTAAAGGAAGAACGCAAACCGTGTTTTTCTTCCATATCCGCAACCTTATGGATACTCTTCTGACCTTCAATAGTCTCTACGTCGTGGGTGAGAACCAGAGCAAACTTTTTATTCTCTGGCCAAAAATCTAATACCTCAATCGGAATATTCCCCTGCAGGATGATATATTCATGAAGGAGTTCCCACATAAAACGCGTGTAACGGTCATCGATTGGCCAGGTTGTTTGCGAATGATCACAGATGTTCTTATCGACTTGCGACCTCACGCTCCTGATCAATTTTATTGGTAAAAACGGTTTCAAAGACCAGTAGATTTTATAAAATCTTGATAATTGCCAGTGGTCTTTTCCATATCGTTCTTCACCTAGCGTCAATCGTAAAAATTCATCGACCTGGTGGTCGTCTTGATTTAAATTTATATTTTGAAGTGTTTTCTTAATTGCGAGGTTCCAATTACGCAGATTGATTGGTTCTTGAATCTGCCAGAATTTATCTGGATGATTCATTACAAGCAACTCATCCAGCCAGTTATTATCAACAGCTTTTGGGGTCTTATCAAGCGTATTGTTCATCATCCTATCCCAAATATCTATACAGGGCTTCTCCAGCCAGACGGTTTACCCATTGTGGAGTCTTTTGAAGAATTGGACGAATCCATTTGACGGCAAAGGTAATCATTTTTCCATGGGATGAATATGTATTGTTTGAATAGACCAAAGGTACTTCAGTTGAAGCCCATCTGTTCTTAAATCGCCTTAAGCCATCATCATCAAGATCGGTCCGTCCCCAATCCAGTAGCCTGTAATCATTTGCACAACCATACCGGATGGCATCCCAAATGATCGCATCATTAGCGTATAGATCTCTTCCGAGCTGGCTTGTTGCGTTGAATTTATATACAAGCGTCTGCCGCCAGCTTAGGAATACACTTCCGGCAACGTAATGTCCATCAACTTTTGCGAGCGTAACAAAGCCAAGTCCATTTTGCAGCATTTTTTGCTGGATAAGGTTAAAGAATTTTTTTGGTTGAACGGGTAAACCAAGGCGATGCCTGGTTTGAATATGTAATTGATAGTAGATATCCATGAATTCAGTCGTTGTATCGGAACAGGTTTCCACACCACGGCTGATTGCCGCCCGCAATTTTCTGGAATCATTCGATTTGATTTTTCCTTCGATGATTTTCAAATCAGGAAAAAGTTCAGTAGATGTGAGAACGTGCTTAGACGATTTTTTTAATAGTGTCGAAGTATCACACCGAAACTCAAGTATGCCAATCTGGTTATCGATTGCCAGTTCATTTATTCTATTTACCAATGGTTCGCGGAGGGAATCATTTGCACATAAGATCTGGCAGTAATCCGAAAATGGAAGCGATATCCACTTTGGATGAGACGCGAAATTTCGGATTTCCATGATTGGGCATCCCGCCAGGATATTCCCATCACCATCCACGAATGCAGCTATAAACGGATGGTATCCATATGTTTCCTGAATTACTTCCATCCAGTAGGGGTGGTGGAAAACATGGGCGGAAGGATTTTGTGAAATTACTGCCATCCAAGCCTCATCCCGGGGGTCAAGAATTGTTAGTTCCGGAAGATTGTTTATCACTTTGGTCGTCATCGTGATGCAGGCTGCAGATCCTGATAATATCTTAAAGGCAACAGCGATAAGATAATTAACGGGAAATTATCCTGTCACGGTTCTCCTCTCTTTTTCAAGAATTAGTCGATAAAAGTCTTCCAATTTTTCTCCATGACCTGACCAGCTGTATTCATTTTCAGCAACCCACCTGGCTGTATTGCCCATCTCTTGCGCTTCATCTTCATGCTCAAGAAGGTAAATGATTTGATCTGCAAAAATCTCAGGATTCCACGGAGCGGTTAGCCCCACTTTATGTTTTTGGAACAGGGTACCAATATCTCCAATGGGGTTTGTGACAGTAGGTCTGGCGATTGCCAGGTAATCACCCATTTTATTTGGCCATCTACCCAAATTGTACGGACGGTCTGCCATCGGTAGCAAAAATAAATCACACGCGCCCAGGTAGATGGGGTAATCTTCCAATGGAAGGAAACCGGTAAAAATTATTCTGTCATTTAATTGCAAACGATCTGCCATCTCTCTAACTGCGGATTTTGGCTTACCTGTAATCAATAAAACAACAGAAGGGTATTTCTTTGAAACTATTGATAATGATGAGAACACAATTTCAAGATCGAGGTGAGAATCAGCGCTGCAAAATCCCAGGATTGGCTGATCTAAAGGGAGCCCAATATGATTACGGCAATCCGCTTTTGTTCTGAGCGGGAACAGCTCTGTTCGAGCGCCTCCGGGAATTTTGCATATCCGATCTGGTTGTACCCCAAGTTTTATCGCGCGCTCTTTAAGGCCATCCGCAATCACGGTGAGCCCTGCCTGATTAGCCCGAAAAGCTTCTTC
The DNA here is from genome assembly GCA_964600595.1 of uncultured Leptolinea sp. Taxonomy (GTDB): domain Bacteria; phylum Chloroflexota; class Anaerolineae; order Anaerolineales; family Anaerolineaceae; genus DAIOEK01. The sequence continues at coordinate 23,048 of CAZRKL010000012.1, read as the reverse complement.
GTAATATGTCTCGAGCCATCCTGCCAGGTATCGATAGTACGCGGGTCGATTAACCTCGATCAATCCATGACGCCCCCACCAATCATTCCAGTCGGTGATGACCGGTGTTCCAGTTCTCCTGCTGAGATACAACGCGGGGTGTATGGTGACAGGCCGGGTTTCAAAACAATGGATTAGATCGAACCTGCCTTTGTGCTTTTTCAGGAAAAGGATTCGATTAATGATATCCCATGGGTCCCATCCGCTGCGCATCCTGCCTGGCAGCAGGTCGGGTGATTCGATTATATGAACCCCATCCCAATCGAATTCAAGAAATCTTTTTCTACTTATGGGGGAAATCAATACTAAATCCACAGTGTGCCCGCGCAAAACTAATTGTTCTGCCATGGCATGTGAACGGGGTCCTGCAGCATTTTTTATCTTATGGGAAATCATCAGGATGTGCATAGCTGATTTAATCCTGATCTGCATTCACTGCTAATTTTTCATAGATCTGGTAATACTGTGTAACCATTTTTTCTACACAATACTCCTGCTCAATGTGTTCACGTGCATTTTTTGCCATTTCTATTCGGAGATCCGGATTTTCGATCATCCAGCGAATGGCATCTTCCATGTGTGAAATGGATTTTGGCGGTATGAGTATCCCTGTCTTTTTATCCTTAATAATCTCATCTGCGCTACCAACTCTGGTTGCAATCACCGGGACTCCGGCTGACATGGCTTCAAGGATGCTGAGTGACAGTCCCTCATTAATGGATGGTTGAACATAAATATCCAGCGCAGCTAAAACTTTGGGTATATCAGATGTAAATCCGAGCCAGCGGACCATTCCAGAAATGCCCAGCGATTCAGCTTTAGCTTTCAATGTTTTCAGTAATTCTCCATCTCCCGCAATTAGTAATCGGATTTGTGGATATGTAAGTGAGAGATTGCGAACAGCCTGCAGGAGGATGTCCAACCGCTTCACGCGTGAAACCCTGCCTGTAAAACCGATAACAAGATCCATATCCGTTACCTGGAATTCTTGTTGAGCTTCCAATCGTAATTCGGGGTGAAAATATGTATCCGATGGTATGCAGTTGGGAATGGGAGTGACTTTCTCCCTTGATATTCCGGGTAATGAATAAATAGTCTCGCCCATCCTCCTGCTAACAGGACTGAGGTGGTCGGGTGGATAGAGCATCAGATAGTCAAACAAGCTAAAGATTAATCCATACTTGCGGTCGGAAGGTGTTGTCAGTAAGTGCTTTGTTGCAAGATGTTTTACCCGGCTATTCCCGGTAAAGCCGATATTTTTACAGCCCTGCCATGCACTGAAAATGGTCCGGGGAGTATGGCTGTGAATGATCTGTATATGATTTTCTTCCATAAACCGGGCGATTCTCTTATGGATGTTTTCTCTAGATCCATTCATCTGACCAAAATGAATTGTTGATGCTCCCAGGTCAATAAACGGCTTTTCAAAAGTCGCGTGATCTTTGATTGAGCCAACATACCATTTATACCGACCCACTTCTGCGTGACTGATGATCCTTTCAATTATTCGCGATATGCTGCCATCGGCGAATTCATTTATGATGTGGAGGATTGAGATAGGAGCTGGCATCGCATTATCCTGCAGGTTTTTGGCTCTGGCGGCTCATGCTCGTAAGTGATTTCTCTACCATCAAGCCATGAATAAAAGCGTGGCTCAGGTGTCTGGCTGATTCTTTCCATGTCCACTTTATTGAATCCTTAGCGGCCAATTCCCCCATGGATTGTAGTTTTTCGCGATTAATCCAGATTTCCTGTAGTGCGTTCAACAGCCCCTCTACCGAGGCATCATCAGACCAAAAAACGTACTTGCTATCTTGAATAACATCTGTATGGCAGACGATTCGAGTGGCGAGGATAGGCATTCCGGACGCCATATATTCAAATAGTTTAATAGGACTGGATACTCTGTATTTGGGTTCATCTGGAAAAGGCAACACTCCAATATGCGCGTTCGTCAGATGACGGGGAATTTCAGAGTGAGGGATGGGGGGATTAACCATGATCCTCCCCCCGGTCGTAGCAGCAAAATCTTCCAATTCTCTACGCTGTGAGCCATCTCCAGTGAGATACAAATGGAAATTCATGCCCTTCTCCGCTGCAAGCATGACCGCATTACTGAGCTCCAAGAGTTTCCTTTCATAATGAAGTACACCTACATAGATCAGGTTCACCCTCTCATTTAGCTGGGTCCAGTCTCGCAATTGTCTGGAACTCAAAAAGAAATCGATACTCGCGCCAGATGGCCATACTCCCCATAATTGCTGGTCAGGTATCCTGACCCAATCCGCCATTCGTCTGGTAATTGCAGTCTGACCATCGACCCAGGTGTTTGCCCATGAATTGATGTGATTGTAGAACCATCCCCTGATCCTGTCTCTGATTGAGGATGTTTCCTTATCCTCCATGGGAACTGTGCGGGTATCCATAATGTAAAGGGGATGTTTATGGCGGTTAAGTTTTCTGATTTGATATGTAAACCACACCCAGGGAGCTGAAGGCTGATTAAAGAAAACAATACTGGTAGATGAACCTGAATGGAGGATATGCCACAGTACTTTAAGGTGAAAAACCAGTTGGCGGAGAAGATAAATGTCTGGATATGAAAAGGTTAAGACCTCCACACCACGAATAGATTCAACACCTTTGTTTCCCGAACAGATTAAGGTTATTCGCCAGCCCAGATCGCGCAATTCGCGGGTCATCTCCAGCCAGGTGGCAGCATCCAGAATTTTATCCAATCTTCCAGGACCTATCCAAACTATATGTGGCAATGCCTGTTCTCTTCCATTCTCCTCATGCATTTGTAAACACATCCTTTATTTGACAGGAGATAAACCCATTGCAAACTGATGAGAAATTGGTTCTTCATTGTTGGTGGTTCTCTGGTGGTCAATTACATTGAGGAGTTGCGATGATTTTTTCTCATGAAATTTCCTGGCATACAATGCTGGGCTCTGTTGCAGAAGTGGCAGGTCGCGGAGATCCAAAATTGCGGGATTCTCCCTGGATTGATCCCAATCGATGTAATGGAGGTATGCGTGATTTTCATTTCGTAGATGTGAATGCGCATCGCGACTATAGAAACGACAATACTCTGCAAAAGGTGAATTTAAAACTATGGTGTGAAAGAAAATCTCATCAGCGCATTGAACTGCTTTAAAGTAATTGGTGTAATTCTTTCCTTTCCGTGTATTCAAATAATCAGTGATGTAATATAAAGTTGCTTTATTCAAGCAGAACCACGTAGATCCCCGGAATGGTGTAATACCTGAAAGAAAAGTCCTGTTTAACGGGCAGTTCTTTAGAAAATACTGCAAAACTTTCAATGGTTTTGTGAAAAGCTTCGGAGCAGAGCTGATAGTATCAGTGAAATAATATTTTTGTATGTTTTCGACAAAATCTGCATGCCCGGTTAATCGATAGAAGTTTAAGAAATTCATAGGGTAATGTTTGTAAAGATAATCGTATATGAATTCATTGGATTTGATTGGATAATCCCAACCGCTTAGTGTCTGACAATAGTCAAAATCATCCATTTTGATTGCATTATTCATAAGATTGATCATGGCTCGGACAAGAGAAAAACCGCCGTGGTTTACTTCAATTCTGTCTTCGATGAAATGCGCTGTTTCAGGAAACTCGTATCTAAAGAAATCGGTGATATTTGCTTTTGCATCAATGTGAATGATGAACTCAGCGTTCTTGTTGTCTAATGATTTCACCAATCGGGAGAGGTGAGCAGGCTGGTTGTGTGCGAGGATCAGGTAAGCGATTTTCATCACAGATCTCCAATTATCAAAACTGATCGCCGAAAGATTTTTTGTTCATTAAGGTTACTTCCTGGTGATGTTCGCTTATTACATATCCAAGCATCCCCCAGTAAAGGAGCATGGGAACCCGCAATGTCCATGCGGCGTTGTACCACAGCCAGATTGGCCAGAATAAAGTAAAGATGATGATCCCTAACCTGAGGTTATTTGCTTGAGATTTTGGATTTTTGCGAATATGCCTAAAAAGCTGAATGATGATGATCAGGAAAAATGAACTAAAAACAATTATGCCAAGTAACCCGGTTTCCTGAAGAATTACCAGCAAACTGGTGCCTGAGTTTACCCCAAGCTCACCTTCTTCAATACCTCTGCCAACAAATCCGAGGGAACGGCTTTCGCTGCGCGCACCCAGACCATATCCCAAAGATAAATA
>CAZRKL010000012.1:3043-18706 GCA_964600595.1 uncultured Leptolinea sp. | reverse complement strand
ATCCGAGGGAACGGCTTTCGCTGCGCGCACCCAGACCATATCCCAAAGATAAATATTCCGGACGGTTATTGATTTTGTCCCAACCATAAGCGATGGCATAGTTTCGTCCGACATCATAATAATATTCTGTGCCGGTGGTGGTTTTGTTCACGAACGTAAGATAAGTTGCCAATACTTCAGGGTCACTAATGAACCGATCAAGCGGCACCTGGCTGGCTGAAGGAACGATCCGGTTATACAGGGGGATAACCACGCTTAATGTGATCGTCAGGATGAAGGCGAGGGGGATTAATCGCCAGACTTGTTTGCCCCTGAGAATAAACACAATAACACCGATAATTCCTATCAATGCCATTGCCAGAAAGAACAGCTTCATTTCACCCAAAACGCTGGAAATTAAACCAAGGAACAATGCAGCCAGCAAATACTTCCATCGTTGAGATGCCAACCAATCTCCAAAAGCAAAACACAGGACAAGGATAAGGAGTAATACAAGGTCTCCGGTGCCATTTTTTCCGAAAGTGCCTGCCAGGTTGTCACCTGGAATTTCTCCTCCGAGGTATTGGGCAATCTGGACAATTACCTCTATCGATATCAGAATGATGAGTACTGGAATGATTTTCTTACCCATGTCTTTTGGCCAATGTGGCTCTAAATAAGAAAACAAGCCAACAAGCGGGTATTGGAACATAAGCCACCAACCCCACAAAGTTGCGCTGATTCCCTGACCGGAAAAGAGCGAGGTGAAGATACCAACCAAGCTAAGGATCACAATCAACCAGAAAATCCTTGGAATGTGATTAAAGGCAAGCATTCTTAATGGGATTATTGCGATCATGGTGATTATGGCCATATCTGCAATCCATCTCAATGTGTCGGGGATAATTTCGCGCCAGATCAGTATTGGCGTGATCAAGTCAGCCAGAAATGCAACCATCAGGAAAAGATTGGGGAAAATTGGTCCTCGTTGTATTGTGTTCGGTTCCAATTGCCTTTTCTGGAAAGGAAGCCTCATCTGTTTAAGATTAACCAAATGGATGGACATATTTATCTACCATCAGAGGACTTACAGATGGACCTCCTTCTTTCTAAGGATTTGTATTTTTAACCAACCAACTATGCGGTTGATTCCTGTCATCTGTAAAATTGATGTTGCAACAGGTAAATCAAACGGGAAAAGAAACGCCAGATATATGCAGATAGATACTGCGAAAGTAACTGAGATTTGACCTAATGGGTGAGCAGTTGATAGGGAACGATAGATCGCCCAACCGATAATTCCTGATACTCCACTGATGAGCAAATATTTACCCGCTGACTTAGCAAATGAAACCAGAGGGAAATTACCAACTTTGCGAATCATCAGGAGAGCTAATAGGATAATGGTGATGAGGGTTTGCAGTGGTTGCGCGAGCGCCAACCCCCAGTATTGCCACTTCTGGGTTAATATCGCGGCGAAAACAATGTAAAGGATAATTGTCAGGGAGCTGATTAAATTCGTCGTAAGCGTATCTTTAAGGATGAAAAATGTCCTGATGATCATATTGCTGATCATTCTGAACAGCACTTCATTCACCATAACAATGGGGATTAATACACTTATATAACGGGTCGTTTCAGGAAGGAAAGCACCTCTCTCAAAGAACACCTTCACAATGGGGAGGGATAATACTGATGTGAGGATGACAACTGGCAGTGCGACTGCAATTGTTACCCTTAATCCATATTCGGATTGTCTGATTAATCCCGGCATTCCAGATTGTGAAAATGACCTTGCCATGGTTGGAAAATACGCTGACGCGATACTGGATGCGAGGAGTGTAATAAAGATATTTGCAATCTTGTTTGCGTAACCCAGGTACGCAATTTGACCATCGGGCAGACCGGATGCAAAAAATCTTTCGAGAATTAACCTGCTGTGAATAATCATGCCAAAGATAATAAAAGGAAGCAGCAACCGTAATAACTCACGAACGCGGGGGTCACTGAGTGAAAAAACCTGCTTCCAACCATGCCTAATTACCGGGAGGGTGGTCATGCCGGCATAAAGCAAGGCGGAAATTAGGTTTCCCCAGGCCAGAGCCTCTGCACCAAGAAGTGGATGTAGAAAGTAAATGGCTAAAAAATTACCAGCAGATCCGATTGCGGTAGCAATCGCCGGGATGAAAAAGGAACCCCGGGCGTTTTCAACACCACTGGTAAAACTGCCGATCCCCAGTAATGGAACGGTAAACATCATTATTGATAACATCTGTGATGACACCAATGTCTTATCGGCGCCGAAACCAGGTGCAGAGAGCGTAATTAGTTTTGTGGAAAAGACAGAACCTAAAACGGCAATAATAAATAACGCGATGGATGTAATCCAGAGCATTGTACCGGTGAGGGACCAGGCATCATCTTTGCGACCATTATTTTCTTCCTGGATAAATGCAGGAATCACCACAAAAGGAAGCCCACCCAGCAGGACAATTTGCATATAGAGGGGAATGGTCAGAGCGGTGAAGAATGCATCCATTTCGGAGGATGCGCCAAACAGGTATGCAGTAAGGATCTGACAGGCAAGACCTGCCAGTAGCGAGAATCCGCCTCCGAGTGCTACTTTTAGGGCAGCACGGGAAACATCCTGATTCCCCTCTATATCCATACTGGGTTTTTCCATTATTTATTTCCAATAAATTGCAGTATTGCTTATGCTCTGGCTATATATCCAATGACCGGGATATTTAACTCATGGAGATCGTGCAGCATGATCTGGGCTTCTTTTTCTTTGGTTTTACCCTGGTCAATAACGATAATCATGCCATCAACATAACTGATCAACTCATCCAATTCACTTGATAAAAGCAATGAGGGGATTTGAATAATCACTTTGTCATAAGTTTGTTCCAGCTCATTCACAAAGCTTTCCAGCCTTTGATAGTGGTTGAAAAACCCGGCTTCATTTGCGGGGATTAAGAACAGGTTATCAATCCTGGTTTTTCGAAGGATCTTTTTTAATAGGGTTCCATTTTGATGGAACCGCATCGCTTCATTCTCTTTAATAGTTTCAGGAAATTGTTGTTGCAAAGACTGTTTGTATTGGTCGGCATCAACCAAAACCACCTTTTCTCCACCTTTTGCAAACAAGATTCCCAATTCTGCCAGGATAGGCGCCAGATCGCAACGGGTGTCTGGGCAGCAAAACACAAAAGACTTCAAACCCTGTTGCACAGCGATCCGCGCAAGACGATGCTGGATAATTGAAATATCACTGACCTTGCCTTCAGTATGGTTGTGACTGAATTTGATAAACCGATTGCTTGGTATAGTGACTGTACCGATCTCGACACCTGAGAGCACATTCTTCATTTTTTCCGGGCTGGAAAGCGTGTCATCCAAAACATCGTAAACAAAAGCCGCGACAACAGCCAGGAAAATGCTGATGATTATGCCTATTACATATACAAGTAGATAATTAGGGCTGGATGGTTTGACTGGTGGAATGGCTCTTTCGACAATTGCCAACTGGGTGGATCCCTGCATGAGCTGAAGTGCTTGTAATTGATCCAGCTGGATTACGAGCGTGCTGTACTCCTGTTCCTTTAATATGATATCCCCCTGGGCAGCAGCTATCTTTACTGATGCAGATGTTGATTTTGTGGTTATGTCATCGATTTCTGCCTGTTGTTTCGCCATTTTTTCTTCAAGAGAAGTTATCTGGGTCATTAATGAGTTTAATGCTGCCGGATCGGTTCGAACACCCTGAAGGCTTTGTTCATAAAGGGTCTTCAGGGATAAATAAACCTGTTGATCATATTCAATTTGAGCCTGCAGACTGGATATCTGACTCAGATCTTGATTGTACGGGACGATCAAATCGGCATAAGTATTACGGACCTTGGCTAATTCTGCGTCGAGTTGAGTTAGCCTGTCATTAATTGCCTGCCCGGTAACCGTTTTCGCATCCAAACTTGATGCGCGTGATACTTCCAGGAGCATTTCTGCCACTGAGTTGGCTATTACTGCGCTCAAAGCGGGATCTTTTTCTTCGGCGGTGATCTTGAGTAATTCTGAATCCGCAACAACTGCGACATCTATCTTTGGTTTATCTTTAAGTTTCAGTTTTTCCTGCAATCCTTCAGCCACGCTGGGTGCGGATGCGAGATTTGCATAAGTGTTCATAAGGCGGGTGGCATAGTATATATTGAAATCTACATAGGTTGTGCCACCGCTTCTGGGGGTTAGAATTCGCAGACTGGTTGTAGCTGCGTATCTGGGTGAGATAATCCGCGAGCCAATAAATACCAGGATAATTAATAGCAAAGAGCAACCTGCGACTATCCAGATCCTTCGTTTAAGTATTGCTAGATATTGTTGCAGTTCCATAGTTTTCCTGTGTTTTCATCAAGGCAGAAGACCTATAAGCTAAAGAACAATTTCACGGAATCAGTGATGTAATTAATGTCATCCTCTGTAAGCTCAGCATACATGGGTAGCGACAGAATCTCCCGGGTAATCTTCTCGGTGGCGGGGAAATCACCTGTTTTGTAGCCCAGATAATCCATGGCTTTCTGCATATGAACCGGTATGGGATAGTGGATTCCGGTGAAGATGCCCCTTTCTTTGAGGAATATCTGAAGATCATCCCTCTGTGGGGTTTGAATTACGAACAGGTGGTAATTCGGCAAATTGTCCGGTTTGATTACCGGTAATTTCAGGGGGCAGCCTGCCAGACCAGAACGATACTGGGCTGCATGCCTGCGTCTGGTGGCATTCCATTCAAGCAGGTAGGGTAATTTTGCCCGTAAGACCACTGCCTGTAATTCATCCAGGCGGGCGTTCCAGCCGATAAGGTCATGATGATAGCGTGTCTCAGACCCGTGATCGCGGAGCATACGCACTTTCCGGGCGATTTCATCGTTGCGCGTAGATACAAATCCACCTTCACCATATCCACCCAGATTTTTTGAAAAATAAAATGAGAAGGCCGCAGCATCTGATAAAGACCCGGCTGCCTGTTCGTGATACCGTGCGCCATGTGCCTGGCAGGCATCCTCAATTACCCACAAATGGTATTTTTCAGCAATTTCCATAAGGGGATCCATATCCACAGTTTGACCGTAAAGGTGAACTGGAAGCAAGGCTTTTGTACGCGCTGTAATCTTCTGCTCAACCTGAGTGGTATCCATCAGGCAGGTATCAGGGTCAATATCTACAAATACCGGTGTCGCTCCTGATAACACAATGGCTTCCACGGTAGCCATAAATGTATGCGATACGGTAATCACTTCATCTCCGGGACCGACATCCATTGCCCGCAGGATGAGGTGAATTGCTGATGTGCCGTCAGAGACACCGATACCATGTTCCACTTCACATATCCTGGCAAATTCATTTTCAAATGCCTGTACATTTTCGCCTAAGAATAGATGCATTCCATCCAGAACGTTTGAAAAGCCCTGAAGGATACTTTCTTTCAATGGTTGATACTGTTTCTTCAGGTCCACAAAGGGAATATTTCTTACGACCGAGTCAACAACCGGTTTATCCAATGTTTTTGAAATTGCCATTTTTTCCTCCCATCCAAAATTAAGCGATCAGATTGCTGCGCCTTGATCAGTGCACAGGTAAGGTATCCATTTTATGCTCTGCCTGTCTGAGTATCCGGGCGGGCACTCCAGCCGCAACCATCCAGGCAGGAACATCTTTGGTCACCACGCTGCCTGCGCCAATGATGGCGCCTTCTCCAATTTCCACGCCGCAGAGTATAGTGGCGTTGCTGCCTATAGAAGCACCTTTGTGGATCAGCGTTGTCTCACAATTCCAATCTGCTTCTGTTTGAGGATCGCCATTTTCTGTTGTTGCGCGTGGATATTTATCATTGATAAACATGACACCATGCCCAATGAAAACGTTATCTTCGATGGTCACGCCTTCACAGATAAATGAATGGCTGGAGATTTTTACTCGTTTTCCTATCACAGCACCTTTTTGTATCTCCACGAATGTGCCAATCCGGCTTTCATCACCAACTTCACATCCATAAAGGTTGGCAAAGGCATAGATGCGAACATCCTTCCCCAGACGAACATCAGGTGAGATTCGAACAAATTCAGCCATGGTTATATTGCCTCCTCTCGCGAATTGTTTTCGAGTGAACGTTGTGCTGCTTCAAGAACTTTCACCACCCGCAATCCGTCTTCGCCGTTGGTAATGGGTGAAATGTGGTTTGTTATGCAATCTATAAAATGCTGTGTCTCCTGCCGAAGCGGTTCAACAAACCGGATATACGGCACCAGAATATCTCCATTGCGGTAAGAATATTGAAAATCTGTAAAGGTACTTGCATCGGCGGGTGTATTAACGCCCTTGTCAATAATCTTTATTTTTTCATTTTCAATGTCATTAAAAATCACCATCTTTTTACTGCCGACCGCGGTAACCCGCCTGACTTTGTATGGATCCAACCAGCTAACATGAACATGAGCGAGTATGTTTTCAGGAAAGATCAGGTTCATATAAACAACATCATAGACATTGCTAACGATGCAATGCGCTCCCTGCGCGCATACCGCCAACGGTTCCATATCCAGGATGTAACAAAGGATGGAGATGTCGTGTGGGGCAAGGTCCCATAAAACATTGGTGCCGTTTTGGTACAATCCAAGGTTCAACCTGGCAGAGTCGATGTATCGTATCGCGCCCAAATCGCCATTCGAAATCATGGTTCTAAGTGTCTGAACAGCAACGTTGTATTCAAACGCGTGCCCAACCATCAGAACCAGGTCTCGTTGCCTCGCCATGTCAATCAGAATCTGAGCGTGTACACTGTTCAGAGTCATGGGCTTTTCGATCAGTACATGGAGACCGTGTAAGATAACTTCTTTTGCGATCTCAAAATGTGTTACCGGCGGGGTGGCAATAATAATTGCATCCAGATTCATATTAAACAATTCATGATAATCGTTCACCACCTGAACCTGTGGATAGGTGTGTTGAATAAATCGCAGTCGCTCGTTTCGGAGATCAGAGACTACCACAAGGTCTGCTTTTGGCAGCTCCACAAAATTCCTGACAAGGTTTGGACCCCAGTACCCGCACCCAATAACTCCGATACGGATATCATCTGATTCACGGGCTATGTCAGCGATATTAATTTTTTCATTTATCTGAACTGTATCCATCTTATCCTCCAAATTCTTAAGCACCTTTTTGGGTGAATACGGTAATTGGTGTTCTGACAAGAATGACAAAATCTAGCCAGAGCGATTGCCGGTTTATGTAGTCAATATCCAAATTGATTTGTTCTTCAAAAGATGTTCTGCAACGGGATGTCACTTGCTGAAGTCCGGTTATCCCCGGCTTTGCGTTAAAACGCTGCAGGTGTGTGGGCGTATATAATTCCACTTCATAAGGGATATTCGGTCTGGGTCCTACCAGACTCATATCCCCTTTTACGACATTCCAAAATTGCGGAATTTCATCGAGACTATACTTTCTAAGGAAGCGGCCTGACCTTGTGATGCGACTGTCGTTCACCAATTTGTGCATGGAAGCCCCATCCCCTTCGAGCTCTTTCATTTCCTTCTCGTTATTTCTAATCAGAGCCTGAATATATGCTTTGTGGAGATCCTCACTTGCATTGGAGGACATGGTTCTGAATTTGTAACAATCAAACACACCTCTTCTCCACAGGTAGTGATTACCTTCCTTTGTTAGTTTTGTTCCGACGCGTTTTTGTTTGAAGAATACTGGACCAGGCGAGTCATTCTTCACGACGATTGCCAGTACAGCAAACAGGGGAGATAGAAATAGCAGAGCAAGACTACTCAAGAAAACATCCACAATTCGTTTTGCCGAGTAATATCCAATTCTTTTCGCAAAAAGAATTTCTCTGCTTTTCTCTCCAATTGCTCTGGTGTTGGTTATTTCTGATGTCGTTTCCATAATTTCCCTACAAATAAAGAAGAATCTTGTGATACCTAAAATATCCAATCACAAGTATTGCTGGTGATGGATAAAATTTACTCGTCACAAGGTTAAGAGATGAAAATATTTATCTGTGTGTGATGCGAGTGGATTTGTATATTGATCTTACTGTGGGGGGTTGGCATATACATCCCCACAATGGATGTATATTCTCTCCCCCAGATGGGGGAGCTTTGAAAAAAACCTACCGGATTGCGGTAGGTTTTTTGTGTGAGTTATTCGGTTTTCCACTGCGGGTCTTTCAGTTGCAGGATCAATATCAAGCTGATGATCATCAAACCGATTGCCAGCAGCAGAGCCGGTGTAAAAGACCCATCCGCTGATTTGAGGGCTTCCATAATATAAACAAATACTACAGCCCCCTGTCCAAATAATTGAATCAAGCCATTGGAGGTGCCTTCAGGAGTAGGGTAAGTAATTTCTGCTGCGTACTGCATTCCAATCGGGCTGGAGCTGACCAGAAAGAATCCCAAAAGGAAAGCTGAGAGAAAGAGCAACCAACCTGCGGTTGCATATGTCAGCCCCACTAATCCCGGGATTGCCAGTAAAAATCCCAGAAAAATGAACCGCTTTCTACGATGTTGCTTATCTGAAATCGGAGGCAGCACAACTGCCCCAACGACACCCCCGGCAAGCATGAGTGCGCCAAGTATGCCCGCATCAGATGGCGAAAAACCCCTTGGTCGAACAATATTTTCAACCCAGGTTGTGACACCGTTGAAGATGCCCATACCAATGAATGCAACCAGCAGATAGAACCAGAATTCCTTAACCTTCAAGGCATGTTTCAGACCATCCAGCATAAGCGCACGGACTTCCTGACCGAGAGGGCAGGGAGGTGTAAGCGGTTTTTCACGAGCGAAGACAAGGAACAGAACGGCTGAGAAAGCGGCAATTCCACCATAAATAAGTTGAACTGTAGGAATTGGCATAGTTTCTATCAATATTGGCGTGAGCACCATTCCTAATGCCGTACCGACCAGATTGGATAACGTTACCAAACCGACTGCCGTCGCTCGTTCTTCAATGCTGAACCATTGCGCCGGCACTTTTGTCCAGGCGTTGAGAAGGAAAGGCTGGGCAATGGCAATGCCTATTGTAGCTACCAAAACCCAGGAGTAGCTATCCCCGGAAAACCCGCGGACCAACCCGAAAACACCCATAAGGATTGCGCCAATACTCACAGCTATTCTGAATCCGTATGTATCGATTGCCCAAGATACCGGGATTGAGAGTGGAATAAAAGCTATCATGAACGTCATCGCCAGCAGCCCGATCTGAAGATCGTCCACCCCGTAAAATCCGGCAGCTATACCTGTGATTGGCGCGTAGGAGATCCACAGGATTTGTATAGTCAGATTGATAAACATGAATACAGCGAGAACAACCCATCTATAGCCATAAAGTGTGTACTTTTTTTCAGTCATTTTTTGCTCCTATGGGTGAAAATCTGGAGGATGGGGTTATCCATTTAATTGGTGATAAACACCGCGCATCTGTTTATATATTTTGATAAACTGTTCAAATCGTAGATTGTATAGATCCCTGTGACTGTGAATTGGATCATATATTTTATTAATATGAATTCTTGAGGTTAACTCTGAGAAGGTTGTATCCCCCAAACCGACAGCTGCGATCCAGGCTGCGCCCCGTGCATTGGCATAAACAGGTTGTTTGACTTGTCTTATCTGCAAATCCATTACATCTGCAAAGATCTGGCACCAGACATTGGATTGCGCCCCTCCACCCACAATATGGATCGTCTCGATTTTTCTACCCAGAAATTTTTCCACGGGGTTAAGCAGCCAGCGGGTATTCATTGCAATACCTTCCAGGAATGCCCTGATGATGTCTTCCCTTGTGTTGTTGAGTGATAGGTTATAAAGACCCGCTCGCAACGCTTTATCCTCGACTGGCGCTCGCTCACCCCAGATCCACGGAGTATAGATCACACCATTTGCCCCGGCAGGAACCCGTTCTGCAATTTGGTCGAGAACTTTGAAGATGTCGGGGACATTTGCTTCTTGCAGTAATTCGTCTTTGTTGTAAATAATTTTATCGCGCAGATACGTGAGGTTACCCCCTGCAGTAGCCTGCAGGGCAACCAGTAGATATTTTCCACGAACCGCGCAGGGAACTGATGCCAGTGAGGATTGGATATCTGTTTTCTTAAATGGCACATGCGCTGCCAACCAGGATGAAGTGCCCAGGTAGAGGTGCGGCAGATAATCTTCCACTGCTCCCGCTCCCACCGCGGCGGCAGTGGTATCGATGGCTCCTGCAACCACTTTCACGCCACCCGGCAGACCCAATTCAGAGGCGATATCTGGCAGCAGCTCACCCACGGTATCCGTGCAGGATAAAATTTCTGGAAATTTTTCTGAATCAATCCCAGATCTTTTTACCAATCCGGGGTCATATACTATCTGAGAAGGGTTGCGGTTGTCTGTAACCCATGAAGTAAGAATAGAATCAAAGGTGGCGCAAAACCTTCCTGTAAGCCGAAGATTCAGGTAATCGAGAACATTCAGGAATTTATAAGTCTTTTCATATATTTGAGGGTAATTATCTCGAACAAACAGCATATGAGCAGCCGGGTCTTTCCCGGTGGTGGAAGGGATACCGCCTGTCAGCCTGATCCATTCTATGACCCTGAAGGCATCCAGGCCGTTTACATTTACCAATCCTTTGAACTGGTGTCTGAGATTTTCCACCCCTCGCATATCCATCCAGAGGATACAGTTCATCAGGGCGTTTCCGTCTTTGTCAACTGGAATAGTCCCCTCACCCTGTGTGGAACAACAAATTGCTTTAATAGAGTCCCTTATCGGCTTGTTTTTTTCGATCAGCCGTTTTGATGTAACCAGGAATGCATTCCACCATTCCAGCGGAGATTGTTCAACACCACCATCCGCTGTCAGGCTTAGCTGGAGAGGCTCCGATTCCCATCCTAACACTTCCCCTTGCAAATTGATCAACGCCACCTTCATGCTTGATGTTCCCAGATCAACTGCCAGATAAATCGGTTCAATATTATTGGGCATTTTTCGATCTCCGTATTGTGGTTGAATCAATGAGTTCCCTATTTATTTGAAAAATGCTATTCCGGTTCAATGTTGGAAAGGACTGCCTCAAATTTATCCAATGCATCATCAATAACCTGATCTGTATCAGCCAGACTGGTGTACATGCGACTTCCCGCCAGTGTCACCAGACCATTCGCCATGTAGGCGGCTCCCATCTCTTCGATCATGTGTTTTCGTGGTTTCATCTCTTTCGCCAGTTTGATCGGATTCCTGAAATCGAGAAGCATCACCCCAGAAGTCTCCAGATGGACAATGGATCCCTGGTTATATACTACAAACGGAAGGTTGTACTTTTCAATGATTTTCTGCAATCCTGCAGTAAGTCTATCGCCTGCTTTTCCGGCGATGACAGCAGCGTTGGTTTTTTCCATTTTCTCCAGCGCGTAATATCCGGCTACGCAAGAAAGTGGATTTGCAGACAAGGTGCCCCCAATATAGGCTCTTTCTCCTGTTCCGCCGATACCAGCCGCAAACCGCATAATTACATCCGCTTTGCCGCCCACACCACCTGCCATTGGGTAACCTCCCGTCACACACTTGCCAAATATGGTTAAATCAGGTTTTACATTGAAATATCCCTGCGCGCCGCCCATTCCCAGGCGAAAACCTGTGACCACTTCATCAAATATTAATAAAGCGCCAAATTCGTCACACAATTCACGAACCTGCTGATTGAATTCAAAGAGCACCGGACGGGTCCCACTTTCTGGTCCGACAGGCTCAAGGATAACCGCTGCTGTTCCTCCCCGAAGGCGGTTCAATACGAGTAGACGTTTGAGAGCTCCCAGGTCATTGGGAAAGAATTCCTGTGTATTCGCGCTCGAGCCGGCAGGAATCCCCTTGGCTTCGAACCTGCCTGTACCGGGGATGTGGAGCCCGAATACCATGGGATCGCTCCAGCCATGGTAAGCCCCTCCCACTTTAATCACGTATCTTTTGTGGGTATATGCCCTGGCTGCGCGGATTGCGGCCATGACACTTTCAGTTCCAGAACCGAGCATACGGAACATTTCTATGGCAGGCATAAATTTATTAATCTGCTTTGCCAGTTTTAATTCAAATTCATGAAATAATCCCGTCACTGGTCCACAGGATTGCAGCAATTCAATTACTTGATCCCTTACCGGAGGGTAATTACTGCCAAGTATCGTCGGTCCACCAGCCTGCAGAAAATCGATGTACTTGTTATCATCCACATCCCACAGATATGCCCCATCCGCCTTATTCACAGCAATCGGGAAAGGATAATTAAAAGCAAGATTGTGCTGAACACCGCCGGGGATTATTTTTTGTGCTTCAAGGGTAAGTGCTTTTGATTCAGTGCATTTTTTTTCAAAATAGTTTAGATACCCATCCATCACATCTCGTTTTACCCGCCGTAATGGAATAGAAACAAGATTGTTCAGTCGTTTATATATCTCAGGGACATCAGGGTATTTGGATATGGCATATTGTTGTTCAGTTTGCATAATTCCTCCATTTGTAACATTACTGGCGATGTTAATTACAATGTATTTGTCTTCTCAGCTTCTTTCTGAGCACTCCGCAGTTTTGCGAAAGCAATTTCACGAACTAACACGGGAATATTGCTGACTTTTTCTCCGCTGCATATTGCCAGAAGATAAGCCAGGGAACATTTTTCCAATACTTCTACATTATGAATAGCACGTTCCATGCTGTCTCCAAAAACCAACGCGCCATGATTTGCCATCATGTAAGCGTTATGGTGATTTCCGACAAATTTTGCTACTTTGTTTTTCAGCATTCCAGTACCAGAAGGAGCGTAAGGAATGATGTCTATAGATCTGCCCAGAAATCTAACCTGTTCATCAAACAGGGCAGGGATGGGTTTGTTTATGATTGCGAGCGTGCTTGGATACACCTGATGCGTGTGGATGATCGCTTGAACATCTGGACGGGTTTTGTATATGGATGCGTGCATTCCGCTTTCAACGGAAGGTTTTAGCCTTGCATCCTGCACTTCGGCTTCAAGATTAAGGATGCAAATATCTTGTGGAGCCATTTTTTGGTAATCATAATTTGATGGGGTGATTGCCATCAAAGGCTGACCCGCAACGCGGACGGATATATTTCCTCCCGTTGCTGATAAGAAACCATGCTTTGTGAGATAATCTGCCGCGTGGGTGATAATTTCTCGTTCTGATTGATGAATAGTCATGAGATTTCTCCAATTAAACTTGACACTGTCTAGATTGTAGAATTTAAACTTGACATTGTCAAGTTCTTCTCATAAGATTTTGTTATGACCAAAATAAATTACCATCATGGTGATTTGCGTAACTCACTTATCCAAGCGGGAGCTGAAATCCTGCTCAAGGAAGGTACAGCTGCGCTGACTCTGCGAAGGGTCGCCAGGCAGGCGGGTGTCAGCCACTCGGCGCCTTACGCTCACTTCACCGATAAGCAGTCCCTTATCGCGGCAATATCTACGCAGGGATTTGAGAGTTTATTAGATATTCTCCAATCTGTTGTGAACATGCATCAATCTGATCCCGCGCAAATGCTGCTTGAATTTGCATATGCGTATAGTGAGTTTGCCATCGCCAACCCGGCATATTTCAAACTGATGTTTTCAGGAATTTTGGAAGATGAACACGAGTACAAAGATTTTGTAAATTTGTCGACGCGTGGTTTTGATCTATTGCTTGATGTTGTCCGGATTTGCCAGGATGCGGGTGTGCTTAAAAAAATGGATACAGAAATTCAGGCGCTTAACCTTTGGAGTCTTGTGCATGGGCACGCTGCGTTATTTCTGGAGAGGCAATTCTCTCACCTGACTCTGGAGAGAGTATCACTAAAAAAAATATTACACCATGCGTTGCAACAGTTTACAATCACATGTTTACCGATGATTGATTGATCTCCCGACCTCTAATTATGGAAACACTGATTTGGCTAACGATGGAGTGGAATAATATATTTTTTTTGTAATTTATGATAATTATTAGTGCTGTTCATGTATCATCAATTGACGTTAATCATATTGAAATCCGACACAGAAAAGGTAATAATTAATTCGTACTTACCAATACTTATTTGGAGGATTCCATGAAGAAAACTAGTTTTATCCTTTTTGCACTTGTAATCATCGCCGCCCTGGTGTTGAGTGCTTGTGCTCCAACCAGCGCCCCTCAGGATACTAAGGCAATGAAACTGGCTGCTATCTTCCCCGGTGTTATCACCGATGCAGATTACAACACGATGGCATATCTGGGAATCGAAGCAGTCAAGGAAGATCTCGGTGTCGAGACGGCATATTCAGAAAGTGTGGCTGTCCCAGATGTTGACCGGGTGATGCGTGAGTATATAGATGGTGGATATAACATCATCTGGACTCATGGTGGTCAGTTTGTTACCCAGACCCTGGAACTGGCAAAATCTTTTCCTGATGTAGTATTCATTGCCGAAGGTGATGAACTCCCCGCTGACCTTCCTGCCAATGTATGGTTCATCGATCGCAATTTCCATGTCGGTTTCTACGGTATCGGCGCCCTGGCTGCCCGCTCCACCCAGACAGGTAAGATTGCATATGTCGGTGGATTAACTCTGCCCTTCTCTTATGCTGAAGTGCACGCAATTCAGCAGGCAATCAAAGACTCCGGACTGGATGTTGATTTCAAGTATGTCTGGGCGGGCGATTTCAATGACCCGGCAAAATCACGCCAGGTGGCTGATGCCATGATCGCAGAAGGCGTCGATGTCATTGTTGGCTCCCTGAACCTCGGTATGCAGGGTGTGTTTGAATCAGTAAAATCTAATACCAACAATAAAGTTCTTGTTACAGCAAAGTACTCTGACAAGAGCCAGTTTGCACCCGATAACTACATTGCGTCCCTGATCTATGACTTTGCCGGACCTCTGAAAGCCATCGTCACCAAGGTAAAGGAAGGAACCACTGGCGGTTACTATCCTCTTGGATTTGATACTGGTGTGCAGATCCAGAGCCCTCTGCAGAATGTTCCTGAATCTGTTTCAACCGAAATGGAATCAGTTATTGCAGATCTGGTCAGCGGTAAAATCCAGGTGGTGAAGGATATTAGTCCCATTGAGTAGTTTCCCCTGGGGTAATATTCCGTTGAAAGTATGAACTTCAAACCTAGCGAAGGGGATGTATCTCCCTTCGCTAGGTGTTATTTTGAACCAGATCAGGATCTACTATGGCAGATACACCCATACTCATCATGAAGGGTATCCGCAAGACCTTTGATAAAAGCCTTGCCCTGGATGATGTGAATTTTGAACTGAATACCAAAGAAATTCACGGTTTACTGGGGGGGAATGGCGCCGGAAAAACTACGTTGATGAACATCTTGTTTGGTTTGTACAAGATGGATTCTGGAGAAATCTTACTGAATAATCAGAAGATTACTATTAACTCACCTCGCGATGCAATTAACGTTCACATCGGCATGGTGCATCAGCATTTTCTACAGATCACGAATTTCACAGTGCTCGAAAATATTGTTTTAGGAACAGACATTCAAAAGAAATTCAACATGGATCTGACATCTGAGATATCTACCATTCAAGACTTACAGAAAAGATTTAACCTGGATGTGGACTTGAATGCTCTTATTGAAGAATT
>CAZRKL010000012.1:0-2943 GCA_964600595.1 uncultured Leptolinea sp. | reverse complement strand
AGGGGAATGGTTGGCGATGAAATGGATATCCAGAACAGTGTGATATTCTCACACGCCAAATCCAGCGCAGGCGCCGAGCAGATAAGACCAGATGTGTCACTCCTGGCTGAGAATCTCACCATTGCCGGTTTGGGATCCGTACCGGTACTCAAAGACGTTTCCATTGAAGTACGAAAAGGCGAAATCTTTGGAATAGCCGGAGTTGCCGGTAATGGTCAGCGGGATCTTGCTGAAGCTGTGCTGGGTATCGCGAAACTTACTACGGGTAAAATCCTTCTGGATAACGAGGATGTCACCACACAGTTAACCCACGAGCGCCTCGAAAAAGGAATAGCGTATATTCCCGAAGACCGATTGCACGACGGTTTTCTGCCCAAGGCAAGCGTTGCCCATAACCTGATACTGGGTTTCCATCGTAAAGAGCCATATGCTGCCAGGGGATTTATTGATTGGAAAAAAGTCTATAAAGTTTCAGAGGAATTGATCAGCACGTACAACATCAAGACATCAGGACCTGGTGATGTCGGGGGTAACCTCTCGGGTGGAAATATTCAACGTGTTTTGATTGCACGTGCATTCTCAAAACCTGCGAATTTACTGGTTGCGCACAATCCAACCCGGGGTTTAGATATCCCCTCAATGGATTTTGTTTACACACGGATTTTGGAAGGGAAAGCACGCGGGTTGGCTACCTTGTTGATCTCTGAAGATCTGGACGAGCTTTTGCTCTTGTGCGATCGCATTGCGGTGATGTACCGTGGCGAGTTGGTCGGTATCCTTGACCGCAGCCGTTTTGAGAAGTATGAAATTGGGCGTATGATGAGCGGCTACAAGGCGGAGGTATAGAATGACTACTGCTACAAAAACCCAACCCACTCTACTGAAATCGCTCCTCCCGTATTTAATTGCGGTTGTTGCTTCACTTGCAGCCGCAGGGATATTCATTGCACTGATGGGGTTCGATGTACTGCGGGCTTATGCAACCATTCTTTTCACTTCTTTTAGAACCCAGAATGGTTTCATTCAAACTCTGCTGAAATGGATTCCCCTCATGCTCCAGGCTTATGCATTTACAGTTCCGCTCGCTGCCGGTAAATTTAATATCGGTGGTGAAGGGCAATTGATTGTTGGTGCAATTGGCGCAACCGCTGTGGGGATCTTGTTTGCTGATTTACCCGCACCAATTTTGCTGCCATTGGTGATCCTGGGCGGAATCATTGCCGGCGCAATCTGGGGATTAATTCCAGGCTGGCTGCTCTATAAATTCAACATCAATGAAATCCTGACAACTGTTCTTCTGAATTTTGTTTCTTTTGCGTTGATCAACTATGTTGCCACTGGTCCATGGCGTGATCCGGCAGCCGGACACCCAACCACTGTTCAAATCGGGGAGGGCGGGTTTTTACCTCTCCTGATAAATAATCCTCCACTCCACGCCGGGGTAATTGTGGCAATTTTGCTGGCTGTGGGTGTGTATATCTATACTACCCGGTCCACTGGCGGTTATGAATTGGTTGCCACTGGCGCGAATCCCCGGGCAGCGGGTGTATTCGGAATCAATGTTAAGAATATGTTTGTATTCTCATTGATCCTGGCTGGTGCAATCGGAGGTTTGTCAGGCGCGGTTGAAGTTGCTGGTGTGCATCATCGTCTGATAGAAGGTTTGCAGCATAATTTCCTGGTTCTCGGTTTGATCATTGGATTAATCGCAAAGGGCAACAATATGGCAGTTCCGTTTGTCGCCTTCTTTATTGCTGTCCTGGAAGTTGGCGCGAGTGCCATGCAGCGGACACTGATGATCCCTGTGGAAATGGTGTTTATCGTCGAGGCGCTGGTTCTGCTCTTCGTTTTGTTATCTGATGTGGTCAGGAGGAAATAACTATGACTGGTTTTGAAGCCCCTCTGATCTTATATGCCAAATTAATCCTTCTGACAATGGTTCCATTTGTCCTTGCCGGCCAGGGAACCATGATCAGTGGTAGGACTGGTGTATTTAATGTAGCGCAAGAAGGAATTATGCTGGTTTGCGCATCTGTTGGATTTTTGGTAAGTTACTATTCAAATAGTCTGCTAGTCGGTGTTATTGCTGCAATGGTTTTGGGTGGTATCTTTGGTCTGGCTCTGGCATATTTCACCACCACATTGAAGATGGATCAGTTTGTGATTGGTCTTGCCCTATTCTTTGTAGGTGTGGGCTTATCGACTCTCCTGCCCAAACTACTGATCGGTGTCACGTTAACCCCGCCATTGATCCCAACTCTCAATGATATATCCATACCGGGTTTGAGCCAGATTCCCTTTATTGGTCCAATCTTCTTCAACCAGAATATTCTGGTCTATTTCTCTGTTTTGTTGTCTGTATTCCTCTGGTGGTTTTTATACAAAACGAGCTTCGGTTTATCACTCCGTTCGACGGGTGAGTACCCTCAGGCAGCTGATAG
The DNA here is from genome assembly GCA_964600595.1 of uncultured Leptolinea sp. Taxonomy (GTDB): domain Bacteria; phylum Chloroflexota; class Anaerolineae; order Anaerolineales; family Anaerolineaceae; genus DAIOEK01. Next base: position 502 of record CAZRKL010000012.1, on the reverse strand, counting down.
CCTGGGTATAAACGTTACCCGGATGCGATACCTAACCTCGATTGTCGGAGGTGCCCTCATCGGGCTTGCCGGAGTATATCTGCCAATGGTTTACACAGGAACATTTACAGAAAATATGGTTAAGGGTCGTGGTTGGCTGGCAATCGCGCTTACCTTCTTTGGTGGGTGGAAGCCAATCAACATACTATTTGGATCATTGTTCTTTGCCGGTATTGAAGTTCTCGCGTACAAGGTCCAGGTTTCAGGTTTGGGTATCCCTTACCAATTCCTTTTGATGCTGCCTTATATTGCCACAATTCTTGTGATGATCTTCACCTTCAAACGCTCCACGGTCCCAGGATTTTTGGGTCAGAACTACGATCGGGAGAAAAGATCCCTTTAGTTGTAATACTTCAAATAGAGCTCTGTAATCAAAAGGATGCAGAGCTTTATTTTATTTATTCCTTAGATATAATATTATTATTCTTATCATTAATTAATAAGTGATCATCTGAATGGATCC
>CAZRKL010000011.1:23282-34746 GCA_964600595.1 uncultured Leptolinea sp. | reverse complement strand
ATATACAATTGATTGGAGAGTAACCATGTGGGCGATGCTACAAAAAAGCATTAAACGATACCCAGTTGTCACCTTTTTTGTATTAACCTATATTTTTTCTTGGGGTCTGATCATTCCCGCTTATACCATTTTCAGGAGCAGTCTGTTTTTAGCCTGGGTCGGATTATTTGGTCCAGCGATAGCCGGATTAGTAATGACGGTATACTGCGATGGCAAAGAAGGGATCAAGCGATTAATAAAAGGTATGACCAAGTGGCGTTCGAATTGGGGAGCTTACTTGTTTGTCTTTGGTGTTCCTTTTGTATTAGTGGCAGGAACAATCTTTCTACATGATGGTCTAGGTCCTCTGATTACCTGGGTGGGTACTCTTAAAAAAATACTGCCGTTATCCATAGGTATGGCAGTATTGATGTTGATCCTAGTAGCTGGCGAGGAAATTGGCTGGCGTGGATTTGCGTTACCCAGATTGCAAGAAAGATACGGTTCAAATATTGCTTCAACGCTGATAGGCTTTCTATGGGGAGTATGGCATATTCCACTAGCCCTAGATCCAACAAATGTACTAAACAGAGGCCCATTCCTAATTTCCGTTGTAATTTTCATTGTAAGTACGATTTGTTTCTCATTTTTGTATACCTGGCTTTGGAATTATTCAGGAAGAAGCCTGTTATTGATATGCCTTTTTCATTCTTTGTATAATACAGTAAACCATATATATTCAGGCATTTACCCTTACATAATTGATCAGCATTGGATATATGTAATTGTGATGCTAATACTAATTTTTGGATTATTTTTGAGTAAAGGTCAAAACAACTGGTGGGTATCAGGAAAAGATGCGCAGAAAATTAATCAACCTAGTATAAACATGTAACCCCACAAAAAAGTATATAGATGTTACATTGAGTATGGTATATCAAAATATTGATCAATATCGAACAAAATTCCAGAATAAATATTTTGTCTTACGGTATAGTTAGGTTAATTGTAGTGCAAGGTGGGGATGATCGAGAAATTAACCTGAGAAATGTCTCACATTAGATAATCTGCGCCAAACATTCATTTCTCATAAAATGTATCAAAAATTCATATAGAGATATATTTAGACAAATTTATCTTGGTTAGGCAAATGAGCATGCAATGGATTTGTCGGCAATAAGAAGGGTAACAAAATGGATAAATTAATAAGAAATATAACAACAATAGATTTTGTTACAAAATTAGTGTTACACCATGGCATAAGATTATTTTCAAGGAGATTACGATGTACCTTGTAAGTGTAGAGCAGATGAAATCGCTGGAAAAACTGGCGGATGAGACCGGGTTGACATACGCGCAAATGATGGAGAACGCCGGCACCGGGTTGGCACAAGTGATTGAAAGCGAGTTTGGCGACTTCAAAGAGGAATATTCCATAGTCGGTCTGGCGGGAAGCGGCAATAATGGCGGTGATACGCTGATCGCGCTTCAAAAACTGGCAAGTATCGGATGGCAGGTGCAGGCTTTGGTTTATAAGCGTTCGGTTAAGACCGATCCGTTTTGCCAGGTACTGACAGCAGATGGCGGGAAAGTGAACCCTCTCACGAACGAATCAATCACAGAAGCCGTAAAGGGGCAGATCATACTGCTGGATGGATTGATCGGTACCGGCTTTACCCCGCCCTTCAGAGATGAATTAAAGGCGCATTTAAGGCATTTGAATACACGGATAGAAGAAAATACCGATTCGACGATCACTGTCGCAGTCGACTGTCCTTCTGGTATGGATTGTGAAGATGGAAATTTCGACCCAGATGGAATTCCTGCGGATATGACTGTATGCATGGCTGCGGTCAAACGCGGTCAGCTGGTTCCACTTGCCTGGCAGCGCTGTGGTGAGGTAGTGGTGGTACCCATAGGTTTGGAAGAGATCATGCCGCAATGGAGCGATAATCTGCCAGTGGTTCTCACACCAGAAATCGTCAGCAATATGCTACCACCACGGAAGATTGACGGGCATAAAGGCGTTTTTGGGACCGCGATGGTTGTAGGCGGGAGTATCAATTACACTGGTGCACCGTTGCTGGCAGGGCAGGCTGCAGCCCGCTCTGGCGCCGGACTGGTGCAAATGTGCATTCCAGCCAGGTTACATCCGATCTTAGCAGGACATTTTCCGGATGCTGTCTGGCTATTATTACCAGATGATAACGGCTGTATCACCCGGGGAGCCGGCAGGCTGATTGAAAAGCAATTTGAGAAAGCAATCGCCATGCTGATTGGTCCGGGAATAGGGCAGGACTCTGAAACAGCGCGATTTTTTGAAAATCTACTCAAACGGACGGATAGCAGTGCAGAACCCATGGGGTTTACTTCCGGCAGAACACAACAAAAGAATCAGGACAATCTCTCAATTCCGCTGGTTATCGATGCGGATGGATTGAAACTGCTGGCCGCAGTCAAAGATTGGTGGAAGCTTTTACCAGCGGATACCATCCTCACACCACATCCGGGTGAGATGAGCATACTTTCCGGATTGGATGTTAAAGATATTCAGGCACAGCGGTTGGAGATCACCGCAGAATTCGCGCAAAAGTGGAACTGCATGGTGGTTCTCAAAGGTGCTGGTACAGTCATCGCCTCGCCCGATGGGAAAACCGCCATCCTGCCGATTGCCACCTCTGCGCTCGCGCATGCCGGATCGGGCGATGTACTGGCTGGGATCATCCTCGGGCTGCGAGCGCAAGGCATGGATGCATACTTCGCTGCCTGCGCAGGGGTGTGGGCGCATGCCGAAGCAGGGCAAATAGCCGCAGAGGAAGAAGGGCATACCGCGAGTGTGCTTGCCAGCGATATTTCCGCTTATCTGGGATTGGCATTTAATCAAGTGTGGGATAACGACAGATAAAAAAAAAGAACCTCCTGGTGAAGGAGGTTCTTTAGGGTTTATGCTTCTGCTTCAGGTGCTTTGCGTACTTTTTTCGCAATCTCTGTTACCTTGGCTTTTTGCTGTTCCAGGACAACCTGACCTTTGCTTGTCAATTCTTCAGCTTTGGTTTTTGCCTGCTGTGAAAAATCGGTAACTTTCACTTTGGCATCTGCAGCTAATGCTTCAGCTTTATCAGACACATCTTCATACGTATCTACTGCTTTTTCTTTCAGCTCAATCGCTTTCTCTTTAATCATGGTGCGTGTTTCCTCACCAGATTGTGGGGTGAGAAGAAGAGCTACGGCTGCACCGGTTAAACCGCCAATTACAAAACCTACCAAGAATGATCCAAAATCTGACCTGTCGGACATATTATTCTCCTTTCAATTTATCAACCAGCTTATTTGAATATATTAACCATATCAATGAGCTTCTTAAGGCCAGCCAGGTACTCATTAAGCTTAATAACCGGTCCGACCATATTGTCGCTCAAAAACTGTGTGGTTCCTTTGAGGGTGTTTACCGTTTCACTTGTCGATTTCAAGATTGGGCGGACTTCGTTATTAAGCAAATTTATTAATGCCGCCAGTTGCACAATCAAAACGACAAGAGCAACACCGATGATGAGGAACTCCACTGCCATGAAAATGATGAAGATGTCCCTTACTTTTCCGGTACCGTCCGAATCCATGCCAGATAAGGTGTAAATGGCGAAAATAACCCCGGCAAGGATCAAAATGCCAACGATTACCGCCGTTATTACCAGGTTTCGCTTGCTGGATTCATCTCCCCTGGTTACATCCGGGGCGTTTACCTCATTTTCAGTTAAATTTTCATCAGGATTCATAAGAAAATTATAGCATACTTACATTTAAGTTAAAGGAGTGTAGTGAAGATTTATAAGGTTATTCGCCAAATTCAAGGGAGTACTCTGCCGGCTCTTCCACTTCTCCCCCAGATTGAATGATGATTTCGGAGAATAAATCATCCTGCTGGGTCAAAATGAGGTGTTGTTTTACCAGCTCCAACAGCGCGAGGAATGTAACAACCAGTTCGAGTTTGTCGTGCCGGTTGGTCAAGATTGAGGAAAATGATATAGTACCCTTCTCGCGAATGGATGAGATGATCATACCGATCTTTTCACGAATGGTAACCTGGGGCAGAGTAATTACCTTGTCACCAAAGGTGGGATCATGGCTGCTTATTAAAATGCTACGGGCGGCATCTGCCAGGTCATCCGCTGTGATACCAGTCAGATCAAGAATCCCTTCAATGCGGTAATCAGGTGCGATATGCAGCGCGGTGGTCAGCCTCTGTTCATCCCTGTTCTGCAGGTAATGGGCAATCTCTTTGAACTTTTTATAAAGCAGTAACTGCTGCGCCAGCGTTTCACCGGGGTCTTCTTCTCCAACTTCACGTAATGGAGGTGTTGGCAGCAGTGCTTCAGATTTAATCTGGATTAGCCGCGCAGCGACCACCAGGAAATAAGATATCTCAGTGGGGTCTTTATATTCCAGCTTTTCCAGGTAATCGAGATATTGATCTGTAATCTGCGCCAGAGCCAGACTGGTAATATCCAGCTCAGCCTTCTCAATCAGGCTTAACAATAAATCGAGAGGACCTTCATACACGCTGGTATTGATGCGGTAGTCTTCGGGCAGACCGGGTTGGGCGAATGTAGCCATGTCAGGTATTATAGCCTCTGTATACCATTCCGAAAAGTGAACACCCATGAGTATAATTTAACCATGACCAATAAATCTCTTACTCACCTGGATAATTCTGGAAAAGCCCACATGGTAGATATCTCTGAAAAAAATCAAACCAAGCGGGTTGCCATAGCCGGAGCAGAAATAATATTACACCCCGAAACATTGAAGCTGCTAGTCGTTGAGAATAACAAAAAAGGCGATGCGCTGGGTGTTGCCCAGATCGCCGGGATCATGGCCTCGAAAAAAACCTCCGAACTCATCCCGTTGTGTCATCCAATCCAGCTCAACCAGGTCAATGTTACCTTGACGGTAAATGAGTCGCTGCCGGGAGTGGAAATCCGCGGAACCGTGAAAACTTACGACAGAACGGGAGCTGAAATGGAAGCGCTGACCGCGGTATCAGTTGCCGCGCTCACGGTTTATGACATGATCAAGGCAGTACAAAAGGATGCCAAAATCCAGAATATCCGTCTGATTGAGAAACATGGCGGCAAGAGCGGGGATATCATCAATGAATGAGGCTGGTGTTGAAGTAAATGTTGTCTTTTTCGCATCTGCCCGCGAGATTATCGGTGAACGGCTCATCAGGGTAAAATTGCCCTCTCCAGCGACAGTGCAAAATCTGATTGACTATTTATGTGGTGCATATCCAGAATTTCAGAAAAAGCAGCAATCGTTCATCTACGCTGTTAATCAGGAATTTGTGGATGCAGATGCAAAGCTGTTAACCACTGATGAAGTGGGAGTATTCCCACCGGTTAGTGGGGGCGCAGGTTTGCCAGATATCTGCCTTATCACCGCAGATGAAATTGATCTTAACCAATTGAGCAGGCAAATTCAAGCTGTCCATACCGGAGCTGCTGTAATTTTTACCGGATATGTGAGAGGGGAATCTCCAGGTACAGATATTCCCAAGACAGACCGGCTGGACTACGAAGCGTATCAGCCCATGGCAGAAAAAATGATGCGGCAAATCTGCAGCGAAATCAGGGAGAAGTGGCAGAAGGTGTATGGGATTTTTCTGGTGCAGCGGGTAGGAAACCTGACGCCAGGCGAGATCACAACTGCCATTGGTGTTAGCACTGGGCACCGCGGTGATGGTGGTTTTGAAGCGGCACGGTACGGCATAGATCGTCTTAAGGAGATAGTACCGGTTTGGAAGAAGGAAATCACCCACGAGGGTGAGCACTGGGTAGAAGGGCATTACAGACCTGATGGCAGGAAATCGTCATGAAGATAGCCTGCACAGCATGCGGAGATCCATATCCTGAAACAGGCTTACCGTATATATGCCCCAAGTGTGGCGGTATATATGACCTGGTGGAATTTCCGCGCTTGCTGAAAAGTGAAATTGATCCTCATCAACCGGGCTTATGGAAATACTGGCGGTCATTCGGCTTGATAAAACCACCAGCTGATCTCTATCTGGGTGAAGGCGAGACAGCTCTGGTGGATGATCATCTAGATGGGAAACACATCTTATTCAAGCTGGAATACCAAAATCCGACCGGTTCTTATAAAGATCGGGCTACATCCGTACTGGCTGCTCACCTTCTGGAAAGGGGAATCAAAGAAGCAGTCGAAGATTCATCTGGAAATGCTGGCGCATCTTTTGCCGCGTACGCAGCACGGACCGGGATTGAAGCCACGGTTTTCGCTCCAGACTCAGCATCCGGACCCAAGAAAGAGCAGATCATCCGCTACGGGGCAAAATTCATTGGAGTCCCGGGTCCACGTTCTGAGGCAGCTGCAGCCGTGTTGAATGCAGCCAAATCTGGAATTGCTTATGCCAGCCACGCGTATCTTCCCTTCGGTATGCTGGGAATAGCTACAATCTCGTATGAGCTTTATATGCAAACCGGAGGCAGAATAGGAACCATTATTGTCCCTGCAGGGCACGGCAGCCTGCTGCTGGGGATCATACGCGGATTTATTGCGATGCAAGAGTCTGGTTGGATGGATCATTTGCCATATTTTTTGGGTGTACAGGCGAAGAATTGTGCCCCTCTGGTGGATATGTACATGAATTCGAATGAACCTAATAGAATCAAGAGAACAGTGGCAGAAGGGGTTAGCGTATCTTCCCCAGTCAGGGGGGAGCCAATTATTTCCCTCTTGAAAGAAATTGATGGTAAGATTGTTGCTGTTCAAGAGGATGCCATATTATCCAGCAGGTCGCAATTAGCGGGGAGAGGCATCTACGTGGAACCGACATCTGCGATTGTATGGCCGCCCTTGAAAGAATTTCTTGGTGAATTTCCGGAGCCAATCGTCCTGGTGATGACCGGTTCCGGCTATAAGTATTCAAATCAATAGAGTTCAAGGATCTCAAGCCCCAATACCACGGTACGGATCTTGCGCTCCTTTAACTCGGGAGAAAGTTCATGAGTTCTGATTTTCCGCTTGAGGTACATGAACTACCAGATGAGTTTGCCAGGCGATTAAACCTTCCATTTGAAAAAGATCTTTTACTGCTTTCCCGGGCTTTAACACACCGCTCGTATGTCAATGAACACCCTGAAGCATTGGAAGATAATGAACGGTTGGAGTTTTTGGGTGACGCCGTACTCGATTTCATGGTGGGGGCATATCTTTATCATCATTACCCTGAAATGCCTGAAGGAGATTTAACCCGGATGCGTTCCGCGCTGGTTCACACTGGTCAACTGGCGATGTATGCCCGGCAAATCAACCTCGGTGTTGCCATCCGTCTTGGAAAAGGGGAGGTACAAGCTGGTGGAAGAGATAGAACGGCGATCCTGTGTGATACATTTGAAGCGCTCGTTGGAGCAATTTATCTCTCTGCCGGGATCGATGGGGTAAGGGATTTTATCAAACCCCTACTTGAGCCGGCTGCCAGAGATATCCTGGCAAACCATAGAATTGAAGATCCAAAGAGCCAACTGCAGGAGTGGTCACAGGCAAATGGATTATCCACTCCGGTTTACAATACAAAAAGCATCACAGGACCTGACCACAATAAGATTTTTGAAGTGGAAGTCGTCATCAATCAGCAAATCTATGGCACAGGAACTGGGCACAGCAAACAAGCTGGTGCAAAACAGGCAGCCCGTATGGCGCTTGATAAAATTGGAATTATTTACGGTAATTAAATTCATTTTGGATAAGAGATATGCCGCATCGACTTAAATCTTTGGAATTGCTCGGTTATAAGACATTTGCTGCCAGAACCACCTTTGAATTTCCGGGGTTAATTACTGCCATTGTTGGACCAAATGGTTCAGGTAAATCCAATATTACGGATGGTTTACGCTGGGTATTAGGCGAGCAATCCTATGGTTTATTGCGGGGTAAGAAAACTGAGGATATGATTTTCGCCGGCTCAGAAGGAAAACCACGTGCTGGAATGGCATCTGCGACCATCCAATTTGATAACACCGAAGGTTGGCTTCCAATTGACTATTCTGAGGTTGCAATTACCCGCCGGGCATACCGTGATGGACAGAATGAGTATCTGCTTAATGGGCAACGCGTAAGGTTGCGCGATATCACAGAGCTGCTCTCCCAATCAGGCATGTCTGAACGCACTTACACCATTATCGGGCAGGGTATGGTCGATGCAGCGCTGGCGCTCCGTCCGGAGGAACGGCGGAAACTCTTTGAAGAAGCTGCTGGAATTGGGTTATACCGTTCACGCCGTGAAGAAGCACTTAACCGGTTGGAAAACACTCATCGAAATATCCAACGCGTTCAGGATATCCTCGCAGAGTTGGAACCCAGACTAAACCAGCTTGAACGCCAGGCGAAAAAAGCGATGGAGTATGACAGGGTTAAAGCGGATCTTCGTATGATCCTGCGCGAATGGTACGGTTACCACTGGTATATGAACCAGCAAGAACTTGCCCATCAGAAAGAAACAGTAAGACATCAGGAAAAATCGGTCACAGCTGCGCGAACAAAATATGGAGAACTAAACCGACAGGTGATGGAGCTGCGAGCAAAAATTCAGGAAGTTCGCACCCAGCTCAATACATGGCATGGTCAGGCGTCAGCGTATCACAATGAAAAAGAAGCTGTTTCGCGCGAGATAGCCATTATTGATGAGAGAATCCGATCCCTGACCGACCAATCTGGGAATTATTTGATGGATCAATCTCGATTAAATCAGGAGATTGAGTCTACTCGTGAAAACCTGATTACATTAGAAGATGAACTGCAAACCATGCAGGAAGAGTTGCAGGAATCGCGGGGGAAATCTGAAGACGTAAAAGAGAAGTTGGACAAGCTGCGCGAGTTGAAGACATCTCGCGAGAACGCGCTTGCCGATTTACGCCGGAAACTAAACCAGGCTGAAACAGCTGTCATCCAATACCAAACCCAGGTGGAGGAAAAAACAAACCGTAGAAAAACGCTACAGGCAACCAAAGATTCCATCCAAAAATCAATTGATGAAAACTCCATGCAAATTGATTCGCTGCAGGAGGAAGTAAAAAACAGCCGTGTTGAAAAGGAAAACCTTGAAAGCGCCATCCAGCAGATTCAATTACAAATTTCAGCGCTGAAGCGGGATCAAAACCAAATCACAGCGAATTTGCAGACGAAGCAGACCCGGATCCATAAACTTCAGGGGAATATTGCTCAATTAAAAATTGAAATGGATGTAATTCAGCAGGCAGAAAAAAGCCTGACAGGATATTCAACTGGTGCAAAGCAGCTCCTGATGTTAATCCGCAAGGGTGATATTAAGGGGATGGAAACTGCACTGAGTAGTAACCTGGTGATCCCTCAGAAATATGAGATGGCAGTCAGCGCAGCTCTGGGTGATTTTCTCGATTCGGTTGTTGTTGCTGATGAGAAGAGTCTTGATGCCGCGTTGACATCACTGGAAAACACTCAAAATGCAAGGTCAGCATTGCTCACTTCCGGTTTTAATGGAAAACAGGAAGTACCGCGGGAACTATCTGCTGAAGGCTGCATGGGCAGTGTCTTGGACGTCATCCAGTATCCTCCCGAATATAAGAACCTGTTGGCAGTCATTCTGGGTGGGGCATATATTTTTGAACAACGTTCTCAAGCACGAAAAGCCATCCAATCGCTGCCAGGGAATGGCAGGGCGATCACACTAAACGGGGAAGTATTCTTTGCCAACGGTGCTGTCATCGGTGGGAAAGCCATCTCGAGTGCAAGAATCAGCCGCCCGCGGCAATATCAAGATATGGAAGCGCAGGTAAAAGAACTCCAGAAGCAGATGGATGCTCAATTGGCAGAAGTTCAGGCTGAAGAAGAGCAGGTGGAGGAGTTGACAAAACGAATCCATGAGATGGAAGGGCAAACGAGTGAAAAACAAGGACAACTGCGCGTAGCCAATCAACGTTTTCAACAGATTACCTTGCAGGAAGAGAAAGCCCGCCGTCAATTTGATTGGAGCTGTTCTCAGCAGATCAATATCGAGACAGAAGGCAAACAACTAGAAGTGGAGATTTCCCGGTCGAAAGAATCCATTCAAGCACAAAAGGGTGAGGTTCAGAAACTTAATGATGAACTGGCATCCATGCAAATCGAGACTGGTTTTGAAGAAATGGATAATCTTCAATCAGAATATAACTTCCAACAGACCAATATTGCTGTAAATACCAGGGCAATCAATGATCTGCAAAGAAGAATTAATGAAAAACGCGAATTTCTCAAAACCACACAATTAAACACCCAAAGCATAGAAACTAAATCGGAGCAGATTAAAAATACTCTGGCGCAGCTTGAATCTGAAAAGATAACTAAGAAGGCATTGGAGGAAATCAAATCAAAAGATTTGAGTGAGATCCAACTTTTCATTCAACCTGCTGAAGATGAATTGGTCTCCCTTGAAGAAACATACAATAACCTGCTCGATATTGAAAACAACAGCCAGAACGCCCTGGCAACAGCAGAAAAATATCAAACTCAAGCGCAAATGGACTATGCCCATAAAAAAGAAGGCATGGAGCTTTTACGCAGGAGGATTGAAGAAGATTTTGGTCTGGTGGCTTTTGAATACACCGATGAACAAACAGGACCTACACCTCTTCCATTCGAAGGAATGGTGGAAGAATTACCCAGGGTGGAGGTATTACCAGCGGACCTAGAAGATAATCTGATCCGTCATAAGGCGATGCTTCGCCGCATGGGTGCTGTGAACCCCGAGGCACAGAGTGAGTATCAGACCACCGCTGAAAGGTACGAATTTTTAAAAACCCAAATATCGGATCTCTTTAAAGCTGAAGAAGATGTAAAAAAAATATTGCTGGATCTGGATCAATTGATGAGATCTGAGTTTCATCATACCTTCCGTAAAGTATCAGAAGAGTTTCCGCAGATGTTTAACCGTCTTTTTGGCGGAGGTACTGCCCGCCTTGCCCTTACAGATCCAGAGAATATTCACGACACGGGTGTGGAAATCCACGCGCGACTGCCAGGAAAAAGAGAACAGGAACTTACATTATTGTCTGGTGGTGAACGAAGTCTTACAGCGGTCGCACTGATTTTTGCGCTCTTAAAGATTTCACCTACTCCTTTCTGTGTCCTGGACGAAGTAGATGCCGCCCTGGATGAGACAAATGTGGGTAGATTTAGAGATTTGCTTGTTGAACTGAGTAAGGATATCCAGTTTATTCTTGTGACACACAACCGTAATACGGTTCAAGCAGCAAATGTAATTTATGGCATAACCATGGGGAAAGACTCAACCAGCCAATCCATCAGTTTGCGGTTGGATGAAGTATCGGATGAAATGCTGAAAAAAGAGCAATAAAGCTGAAATTATTTAAACAAAAAATGAGTGGAGAAAATCCACTCATTTTTTTCGTTAGTCGTTATTAAAAAATACTGGAAAGTTCGGGCTCAGAAGGTG
>CAZRKL010000011.1:17885-23272 GCA_964600595.1 uncultured Leptolinea sp. | reverse complement strand
AGCTTCCTGTTTCATGCCATCGAAGGTGGCTTCATCCACCGATTTATCTTCATGTCCCAAAACCTGAATAACATGGAATCCAAAGGAGGAATTCACTGGTTCGCTTATTTCTCCAACTTCCAGGGCAAATGCAGCTTCTTCAAAAGGTGCAACCATGCTGCCTTTACCAAACCAACCCAGGTCTCCGCCTGTATCTTTATTGGAAGTGTCGAGGGAATATTCTGCCGCAAGAGCAGCGAAGTTTTCGCCTTTGTTTAACTTTCCAATAATATCACGTGCTTCGTCAATTTTCTCCACCAAAATATGGCGCACCCAAACCTGTTCCTGAACAGGTTTCAGATCTTTTGTGATCTGCTCGAGTACCTTGTCGCGGTACAGGGAGTGCTCATACACCAGGTGAATATCTGCTTCAGATAGCCCCGCTTCTTCATTCCAGCTTGTCAGGTATTCGTCATAGAGAGTTTCATAGCCTTCACGAGTGTAAGGCGTAGCTGTTGCAGTTGGCGCTGATGTTGGTAATGGGGTTGCATCGGCAGATGCAGGAATTTCAGTTGGTTCCAGAGATGGTTCAGCTGATGCATCTGGTTGCGCCTCAGTTGTGGGTTCTGAGCCAGCTGCAGGCGTAATGGTTGCTATTTGTTTGAGTATATCAGCTGATATGGTAGAAGTAGGCATCGCGGTCGGGAAGAATTCAGGTGTGGGGGTTCCATTGGGGAAGAAACCAAATGCTTCTTCCAAAACCTTGTCCACTTCTTCCTTGGTTACTGTGATCCCCAGTTTTTCTGCCTCATGTTTAATCATACGGTCTTCGATGAGCAAGTTTTTAACTTGTTCGCCAATTATGGTTGGATCTTCCAGCTGGCTTTGGATCTGATTTAGCTGGCTCTGAAAATAACTTGAGTAGTTAGGATCATTTCCGAAGAGTTGAGACATTTCATAAGTCTGGCGATACTGCTGAATCATTTGCCATCGGTAATACTTCACGAATGTTACATATTCATTTGTGGATATGGCATCACCATCCACCTTGGCGATAGGTTGCATACCCCTGAACACGTTGATATCTAAAATACCGTAGCCAATAATGCCAACAATTAGGACTAAGATAACCACAGAGACACGAATAACCCAGCTTCTCTGTATGTTTTCCTTCTCTAAACGTGCCAAATGCTTTTTGGATACGATCTTGGGAGTTTCTTCTTTTGACATGGCTCCACCTGGTTTAAAGAAAATGGGGCGTAAGCGTTTTCCCTTACGCCCCATTTATGTAGATTAGTACTAGCGTCTGCTTTCTTCTGTGAATGGTAATAAGGCGATTTGCCGGGCTCGTTTTACTTCACCTGCGAGTTCGCGCTGATGTTTTGCGCAGGTACCTGTCTGACGGCGTGGGCGGATTTTTCCTTCTTCGGTTACAAACCGGCGAATTAAGTCGATATTTTTGTAATTTTTCGACAGGTTTTTGTCCACGCAGAACTGGCAGAATTTTGGACGAGCGACATAATGGCGCTGACCAGACACAGGAGCTTCATTTTCATTATTATCTGACATTTCATTCACTCCTATTTAATCAAATACTGAGCAGATTAGAAGGGGAATTCCTCTTCTGTTTCTTCGGGAGGGGTGCTATCACCATTCTGGTTGTTGTAGCTATCCTTCCGTTCACCCAGCATTAGCATTTCATTGGCAACAATTTCAATCGATACATGCTTGGTGCCTTCATTGTCATCCCATTTACGGGTTTGCAGGCGACCTTCAACATAGACCTGCTGACCTTTGGAGAGGTAATTCTTACATCGCTCAGCCAGGCTTCCCCAGGCAACAACATTAAACCACTCTGTTTCGCTATGCTGCTCGCCATCAGATGATTTCCATAAACGGCCAGTGGCAACGGTGAAAGTTGTAACGGGTTTTCCTGAAGGCGTGTAACGCATTTCGGGATCGCGTCCCAAATGCCCGATGATCATCACTTTATTTAAACTGCGCGCCATCGTATCCTCTCTTTGTAAGGGCATCTTCAGTGGAGATTAGTCCAAACTGATGAGCATGTGTCGCATTACTGGTTCCAAAAAGCGTATATTTCTTTCAAGGGTTGCGCTGTATGTTGGATCTAACTGGAACTCAAATAAGACGTATTGACCCTCTCGCTGCTTTCGAATAACGTATGCCATTCTCCGCCGTCCCCAAATATCTGCCTTGGTGAGCGTTCCGTCACCTTCAGCAATCCAGCCTTTAACTTTATCAACAATACCATTAAAGGCAGTTTCATCCAGATCTGGATGAACAATACAAACTAATTCATAATTACGCATGGAATCCTCCTTTCCCTGGATTTGCTCATGTTTTCACCGCAGGTGACCATGAGCGGAAAGTAAGGCACACCTTAGGTGTGCCTTAAATATTGATTGAAATTATAACACAAAACTAGAGTTATCTTGATACAGTCAGTTTAATTACTTTACCTTTAGGATCAATGGTCAAACGGGCATAATGATAGTGTTTGGTCCTTGAAACACTGTACGCCTTGCTAACTGTGACAACTGTCCGTTTTTCATCAAGAGGCTGAGTAGATTTATTTCTGTTGTCGCCATTCTGAACACGGCTGGCAATTTGTTTGCTGACCGAGTAGTTTGCATCTCTCAAACCTGGCAGGTACTGTTCAACGATTAGTTTTACATGTGCCATGGTTTCCTGATCCATTTGGTTGAGAACATCCTGCTTTTCTTCGGTTTCACAGACAGTCAGCAGTTTTTCCTTGATCCGGTTCCGGGTTATACCCTTTTTATTCATTTTATTCTGGGTAATCGAGAACATGGGATCACCATACAGGACAAACGATATGAGCGTTTTCTGGTCTTCACCATCCAAATAACCTTGACGACGAGTCATTTCTTGAGCCATCTGAACCTTGGCGTTTCGCAAAGCCTCACCAGCTGGAGCGCCTTCTTTGATAGCCTTCCAGAATTGGCTTGCCAGCTGATCAGCCCCGATCAGCGGTGCAGAGACAGATCCATAAGATACACAAGTGGAGCCCACGAAGGACTTCGTACCCGTAGAAAGGAATTTTAGAGATAACGCTTCATTTTCATTTTTGCCTTCAATGTAGGCACCATAACAGGCTTCACTACAAACAACCACTGGAGGATTCCCATCATTTAATATATCCTGCGGACTAAGGGCTACCGGGTACTCAGGATTATCTTTCAGGTCGTTGTAATCGGATTGCCCGTACCACTCAGGGGCATCTGTAACACCATGAAGATTGAAGTATTGTAATCTGGCGGGTAAATACCCGTTCCCTATTAATTCACCTGTTTTCGTTGGAGGTGAAGATAACATTGATTGACCATCCCCAACCTGGCGGAAGACTTCAAGCGACGCTTGATTCCAAACAGCTGCAGAGTAGCCAAATGCAGGTCGGGTATTCACAACACCGTGGGCAAATACGCGCCGCATTCCCATCCAAATAGGTGAGAAAACACTCACTCGCTGCCACCAGGGTTCCTGTGATGATTGGGCAGAATGATACGTTATCATTTTTCTCAAGTACTGGAGTAATAACCCGGCATCCCGGTTGGTTCCACCAGGCAGACGTCCGATTGGCCACTCAGGAATAAAGTAATTGTCGTCCAGGGTGGCATACGGATTATCAGAGGCGATTTCAGTGTCTGCGTCATCCGTGGGATTGGGCAGATGATGGAATGGGACTATCTCTGGACCTCCGACAATCAAGAGGGCACCGATCATTTCTCCACGCTTGCCAAGAGCTTTATCAAGATCTGCGACTGCCAGTTTGATTTTCCATGGGTCGTTATAGGGTGCGGGTTTTATTCCAAATGTAGTGGTGCAAGCCGGATCATCAACATAGAAAATTAATGCATTCCAACCCTGTTTCTTGCGAATAGCTTCAACCACCTGTTTCATTAGTTCATCCAGGATGAAACCGGTTTGCGAGCCATATTGGTTTTCCAATCCCTTACGGGTCGTGAGGACGACATAAGTTGGAAACCGACCGTCTGTCCGGGTCACTCCGGTCATCCGCAACCTGGATGCGATCCTCTCTAATTCCTGGCGAACATCCTGGAGACTCTCAGGACCTAATTTTTCTTCAACGTAGTCGTCAACTTCCTCAAAAGCTACCATAACCTCAGGTTCTTCCACCTTTACCGGAGCTTCGTATTGGATTTCATTTTCAAGCTCATCCAGAGGGGGAGTGTAGGTTAATTCAGGATCACTCTCCGGGAGGATGGTTTCCACCACCACAGGTTCGGATTCAATTTCTTCGACAATTGGGTCCTGAGGGATCACAGGTTCTACTCGTTCCTGGGAAGGTGCAGTCTGTGTGCTGAATGGCAGTTGGTTCCACCCTAAAGCAGCAACTATGGTTGCCGGAACACTGATATCAAACCGAATTTGCATCTGGTCGGGATATAACATCCGGTAAGGATGATTTTCACCCCAAATCCTTTGAATTACCTGTCCAGCTGTATCTTTTGCTGCACACTGGTGCAACAAAGCTACTGCTTCGGTATCTTCTCCCAGATTTAATTTTGCTGCTGCCAGGTAGAGGGTAATTGGCAGGCAATCTGCCCATCTCGAATGATAGAGATTGGCGAGATTTGCCAACGTTTGTGTATCGTGCAAAACTGAAGCGATTTGCAGATGGAAGCAGGCTGACAGATCCACTTTTTGATCTGAAATCAATGCTTGTTGGATCAATAATTCAGCATCTTCCAGCTTTTCATTTTCAAACGAATCCTGTCCCTCGCGGTAGGATTCAGCCCATGCTGGAATGGAAGTGCCAGCTACTTTTTTACCTGCAATGGCATAAATATATCCAGCATCGGTTGAGGTATCTTTCCCGATTTGTGCATGTGCTGATAGACGTAATTCATGTGCCTGTAGGAAATCAGGATCTGTAGAACAGATCATATCCAAAATGGGTATGGATTGTTGCGGTTTACCATCCTCAACCAAAGACTTGGCGTACAGGTAATTAAAATAGAGGTCACCAGGAAACGCAGCGAGCCAGTTCAGAACCAGCTGGCGTACAAAGCGGTATTCTTTTTTACGAAAGCCAACACTCAGGATGGTTAAGAGATCATCCCGGTTAATATTGCCTTGATTGAGGAGTGGGTTGTGAATTGAGCTACTCATGGATGAACCGAAGCCTCCTGCGGGTGGTGTACCAAGTTTAGTGCAATAATTGCGCCTAATTGACGCAGGATATTCACATCATCTTTTGTTAATTCCGATGCGCGACGCAGCATAGTTTCTGCACCGCGGTAATCTTTGGCATCCCGCAATAACAAACCGAGTTGATAGTATCCGCGGTAATCATTTGGTGCAATATCAATTACCTGCTCAAATAGTGAAATTGCCTTGGCAAA
>CAZRKL010000011.1:0-17875 GCA_964600595.1 uncultured Leptolinea sp. | reverse complement strand
CGTTCTTGATATGTTCGTGCCATCTCAAGATATCCGTCAATCAATTCTGGATCAATATTGACACAGGCAGAGAAATGATCAATCGCCTGGTCAAGTTGACCGGTGCTCCTGAGCAAGCGGCCTGCAAGGAGATGCATGGGAAGGTTGTCAGGATCGGCTTTAATGGCATGCTGGGTTATTTGAAGAGCATCTGCCGGGGATCCGTTTTCTGCCAGTGCCTGTGCATACATTTGAAGTACTTGCGCGTCGCGAGGATAATCTTGGGCGATTTCCTGTAAAGATTTGAGATATGCTTTTGGACCTTCAATATCACGAATTATTTCAGCTTTCGCAACCAGGAGAGGCAGCGTATTAGCCACTTTACCCAGAGAACGCTCGATTAATTCCAGAGATTCTTCTGCATGACCAGCCAGTTGAAGAGCCTTGGATTTAATGATTATCCCATCCACATTTCTGGGGTCCAGACGAAGGGCGGTGTCGACCTTTTTTAATGCTTCTTCAATATGTCCAGCTTCAATTGATAGGCTGGCGCTGAATACCTGGGGATCAGCCTGGTTTGGAGCCAATGTAACTGCCCGTTCAATGGAGGCTATTGCCTGGGGAATATCTCCATCCACGTGGTAGGTCTTTGCCATAAACAGCCATGGCAGATAATTTACCGGGTCAAGATGGGCTGCTTTCCGCAGATATTGAATGGCAAGGCTGCTATCAGCCAACTCAAGCGCGGATTTTCCAATTTCAAGCGCGTAATCGAAATTGTCAGGGTCTAGATCAGCTGCTGTCTTAAGATGTGCAATCGATCCATCAAAGAACTTTAGTTCACGCGACCAGTTGCTTGCAAAGATGTGCCACTGAGGTTCATCATTCCATTTGGATAGTGCTTTTTCAATCGCTGCCAGCGCTTCTTCTGGTTCACCCGCTTCGCCTGCCGTTAGTGCATAACCGGCAAGCACCACTGGGTGATCTGATAGGCGGGTTTCAAATTCATCCAGCATCTGAAGAGCTTCCTGGGGTGCTTTGTCCATTGATAAAACAGCGGCTTCCACTCTGCGCAACGCATTTTCAGGATCCTTTTGGATTGCCTGGATCATACCCGCAACGTTGTTTTCCTGTGCAAGTTTTGCAATTTTAAAACGTGGTTCTTTATCAAATGCGCCAGTATCTTCGACAGCAGAGATATTGTCTAAAGTCGGATGAAAAGCTGCGATTCCTCGCTTGTGCCAGGCTTTGACCAGAGGTGATTCACTTACTCGTTCCACTGCGAGCATTAATTCTTCAAATGTTTCATAAGAACCCAGGCTCAAGGAATCTGACGGAGGCAAGTGCTTTTTGATCTTTACACTTTCAAAAAGCCTGTAATCTTCCGCTTGCAGCGCATATAATCTGGCAAGACAGAACACAGGAAGGGTATCCAGTGGAAATCGATCCCGAGTCTGGTTAAGTAATTCATAAGCCGTGTCATACAAACCGGTTATTGTCGCTGCTTCAGCGAGAACCAGATAGGGGGTTGGGCTGCTAACAAGGATATCGTATGCTGGTACATCAGGTAGACGGTTTGTTAGATTACCACGTGCAGGTAGCAGAACGTCAATTTCATCCATGTTGATATTTTCAAGTTCAGTGAGCAGTGACTGGATGGATTGTTCGTTTCTCCGATCTGCCGGTTGAGAAATATTCTCAAGGGCAGCGTTCCATAAGTACCAGCGATTATTTAGTGGCAAATTTTCATTTAGTGTTGGGGTAGTGCCATCAAGAATGGATACAAACCTACCCAATATTACCAGCATATCAGATGCGAGACTGCCTGTATCAATGCGAGAAAGGGCAGAAGATAACTGGTTTTGGAGGGTGAGGGTATCGATCGCCTGGGCGGAAATATCGGCCAGTATGAAGTGCGCTTCTGGTGAGTCAGGATCGAATTCAAGCATAGCCCGGGCGTATAAGGAGGCTTTCTCAAAATTGCCAATTTTCCGGGATAAATATGCCAATCGTAAAAGGACCGTTGACCTGAACTCAACCGGGTGATCCGAAGAGCCATCCGGATTTACAACGCTTAAGATGTTCTCAAGTGTTGTGATGGAATCAGCATAAATACCTTCATAAGCGTACATATCTGCTTTTATGACCTGCAGGTAAACATTTGCCGGATCCATCGCTATGGCTGTTTCAAGAGTATTGATCGCTGATGAGATATCACCCATCTTTTGCTCATATTGAACAAGGTCCATCAATAGTGGTAGAGACGATTGGGGTTCCTGTTGGATACCCTGCTTTAAAATGGATGCCGCGTCAGCATATTCTTTATGCTCAGCAAGTATCTGAGCCATCTGTTGGAATTGGACTGGTGACAATTTGTTTTCAGCAATTAATCTATCAAAAGTATGTCGGGCATTATTGAGATCGCCTGCTTGCAGATGCATCGCTCCCAGTTGAATTCGTAAATTACTGTTTTCCGGTTGGATCTTAATAATCGCATCCAGTGTTGATAACGCTTCCGGCAGATCATGTGAACGTATGCAGAAATTTGCGTACCAAATCAGATTTTCTGGATCACGGGGATCAATGGCAAGAGCTTGTTGTGCTGCCTGTAAAGCCGATTGTGAAAGATTGGCTTTTACAAAAGCTTCTGCCAGCTGTTGATGAATTTGAATATTTTGTGGATTCTGCTGCGCTGCTTCCTGCAAAGCAGCCAGGGCAACTTCGAATTCACCCATTTGTCCAGATGTAATACCTAATCCATAACTTACACGCCAACGAAGATTTTCGGGAAGCGTGTTTATTTGTTCTGAAAGAGATGCAAATAGTTTCTGAGCGGCTTCTTTTTCACCCATTTTTGCAAGAATTTCTGCAAGTAGCAGCATGAACCTGGCTTCGGCTGGTTCCCGCGCCGCTGCATCCTGCATGATATTTCTGCTGTAATCCAGTAATGCCATTGTTTCAACGTCATTTGGGTTAACTTGATCTGCATCAGGGGTTAGGTCGTCAACAACCAATTGCCCCAGGATCAAGTATGCTTCTGTGCCGACTGGATTCAAGTCCACCAACTGCTGGAGAGGAATCAAGGCGTCGTTCTTTTTGTTTATCTTGATCAGACTTTTTGCGTAGTCGAGGAGGACGGTCTGATCATTAGGGTATTTTTTGGAAAGACCTGCGTAGATACTTTCAGCCTCGTGCCATTGACCAGTTTTCTGAAAGCTTTCAGCCAGCGTACGGACATATTCAAGGTTGGATGGCTCTACAGCAGCTGCTTTTTTGAAGAGTGGAATTGCCTCAGAAGCGGATCCAGTTTGAAATAGCTGGCAACCCAGAGCGAAATTTAATTTTGCCGAATTAGGAACAGCTTTTACGGCAGTTTGCAAAATACTGAAACCTTTATCCAGGTTGGCATTTGCAGAGTGAAAATTCACCAGCTTTAACCAGGGCTCTTCCAACTCTGGTGATAATGTGATTGCCTTCTCGTAATATTCACCAGCTTTTTCATAGTCTCCAAGCTGTTGATAAGCATCTCCACAAATCAAATATCCTTCGCCTGTGGAAGGAAGTTCTTCTATGTATTTCTTGCAGATCTCCAGAGCTTTTTCTGCCATTCCTGCGTGTATTGCACAAGCAGCGTATGCAAGATTATCCTTGATGTTGTTATCCCCATTGCTGCCAAGGAGTTTTTCCCAATAACCTAAAGCATTTTCGAAATCAGCTTCTTCTTCATAGCTTTTTGCTAAAACACGCAACGAATCAGAATTTCCATCTTCAAGAAGAAGGGATGCAGCTGCCAGCTGACGTGCTTTAAGATGATCCTTTTTATCAAACGCAATTTTCGCACGGATTTTTATTGCTTCCTGCTGGATAGGCAATCCCGCGGGCATCATGGAAAGTAATTGGTCAACTTTATCCAGCATCTTTATCTGGGCGCAAATTCCCATGATTCGTTTGAGTATGCCAGACTCTACATACGGATCTGCTTTCAAAACAGAGATGATTCTGTCGAGAAACAGGTCTGTTTCCATGAGATTACCCTGGCGGTATGCAAGCAATGCCCGAACAGCCAGGACATAAGGATGCGAAGAATCTCCAAAGCTGATCGACTGTGCTGAATTCATCTCATCATTCTGCAGGAATGCAGCAACTAATTCCGCCCTTGCCAGATCGGAACCAGGAACCAACTCGAGGACCTTTGTCCAGGCATTGATCTTTGCTTCGCCTGTAACTTGTTGAGCTTTCTGCGCTTCTATGCGAGCTTGGGCCTGGCGGATCAATTCTTCCTGCTGGAGAAAATAGGTCGACTGGTTATCTACATCCGGAGTAAATGATATCCGTTTCTGTTCCCAATTTAATTTATTGATAAGTTCTAAAGGATTATCCAATTCCAGAGGATCTGAATATTTTCCATTTGATACTCCTTTAGATTGTTCTCTGGATCTTTCTTCATCAGAGAATAATTTGCGTGAAAGTTCCCCTGCCAGTTCATCATACCCATAGCCGTGGAGCCATTCGAGGGCTTTTACACGGTTTGTTTCTTCCAGGGCCCTGATACTCTCGAGGAAATTTTGGGAGGGAGTCCCGCGGGTGTTCTCAACTTTCGATAGCAGAATTCGAGCAAGCATCACAAAATAGTCCATATCTGCCAGCACGGTTGAAAATAAGCTGAATTCCTCCAGCAATTCATTGGCATCAATATCCATAGCGTATGCTATCGACGATGCAGTGACCCAATCTTCCTGGTTGAACTGCGCCTTAGAGAAGTTGTGAGAGATCTCCTTGCAGAGACCTGCCCAGGATCCGGTCAAACGACGGCGTTCACGAAGGGCAAATGAAAGCATAACTGCCTCTTCAAGAGTGTTCACACATCCCGGATTTTGCAGCACCTTCTGGTAGTAAGTGCTAACTTTTTGCCTTAATTCTGCTGGAAGAGTCTGTAATGGTTCAGCACAAAGTTGTTCTTTTGTAGCTGACAGGTCGACCAAAGCCAGTCCGATATTTAATACAGTCCAATTTGCCGGGTCTGTCCCACATTTAGTTTTGCATTTTTCAATAGCATCTGTATCTTCAAATGCTTGAAAAAGCAGTGGATCCAGGTAGATAGTTTTAAACACGTCAGCCGCTGACGGGCTGGCGAATACATCTTTTAATTGCAGAATCAAATCAGCTGGTTCCATATTTACACCCTGTGGGACATAATATTAAGAATGCTATACCATCGCAGAAATTTGTAATACGAGCCAATACGCTCCCGCCATCATAACCAAACCAACAACCACAAGAAATACTCCGATACCGGCGCTGGTTTTAATCAAACCATTCAGGGCACCCAGGAGGGCAGATGCATTGCCAACCAACCCTGATACATCTTCTGTTATCCCTTTTTGCGCCATTTTTGCTGTTTGATCAGCAAGGGTGGTGATATCCTTCCCAATGGACCTGGAAACCAGGATGAATATGCCGATACACATGGAAATTAATCCCAGCAAAAAAACGCCGGTTGCCATTGTCAGCAGGAAATCTGGGATACTCATATCAAACATTTCAGCCTCCTGAAAAACTTATTCAAGAGGCTTTATTGCAAGAATTATGCCGGGCTCATGGGAAAGTGAGTTTATCAGGCGGGTTGGGTAAATTCCGGGGGGAGATGGGCGAAATCAATGACCGGATCGTCACAGAAGAGCATTGTTCGTTCTATCACGTTTGCCAATTCTCGGATATTACCTGGCCAATCATATTTGATTAATGCCTGGAGCGCATTTGGTGTCATTCCATCAATATTTAATCCGAGTGAGGAATTACCCTTACGAATGAAATAACCCACCAGGTCAGGGATATCCTGTTTTCTCTGGCGTAAAGCAGGCAGGTGCAGATCGACAACTTTCAATCTGTAATAGAGATCTTCTCTGAACTTTCCATCTGCGATCATATTCATCAAATTGCGGTTGGATGCAGCCAATACCTGAATATCAACTTTAATCAAAGCTGTCCCACCAACTCTGCGAAAGCTTTGCTCTTCAATGGCACGCAGTAATTTGCCCTGAATATCCAGCGGCATGGAAGATAGTTCGTCGAGAAAGAGAATGCCTCCATCGGCTACTTCCATCAATCCTACTTTTTTCTTTTCTGCGCCAGTGAAAGCCCCTGCTTCGTAACCAAAAAGCTCAGATTCGAGCATGGTTGGCTGAATTGCAGCGCAGTTAATGGCGATAAAAGGTTTTCCCGACCGCGGTCCATTCTGATGGAGGAATTTTGCCAGCACTTCTTTTCCGGTTCCCGTTTCGCCGGTGATGATGACCGAAACAGCTGCTGTTGCGGCTCTTTTGGCTTGAGAAAGGACCGTTTTCATCGCCTGGGTTTCACCAACCACAAAATCAATGTTCTGGTGTTGTGTACTTCGAAGATGAGCCAGCTCACGCCGCATGGCAACGATTTCCTGCGCCCGTTGAATCGATAGTTCAAGTTGGGTTAATTCAATCGGTTTCTGAAGAAAGTCATGCGCGCCATTTTTCATCGCGTCGACTGCCATGTCGATATCACCATAGGCAGTGATGAGGATGATTGGCGGTCTGAAAGGCATACTGGCAGTCTCTGCCAGCAAGTTGGGTCCGTATCCATCCGGGAGATTGACATCCAGCAGGACGATATCTGCATTTTCTTTTTGCAAAGCCGCCCGGGCATCTCCCAGGGTGGCAACACCATTCACCTCGTAGCCTTTGGTGACCAGGAATTCTGAAATGAATTTTCGTGCATTTTCTTCGTCGTCTACGATTAGGATGGTTGCACTCATGAATCTACTCCTCCAATTGGTTTGCATGCCGGCAGGCAAACGTGAAATACTGTTCCACCTGGAAATGAGTTTACACTAATACTTCCGCGGTGGGCATTAATAATTCTTTTTGTTATCGCCAACCCCAAGCCAGTGCCTTGTGGATTGTTGGTCACGAAAGGCTCGAAAATGTGTTCACGGATTTCATCCGGGATACCAGGTCCATTATCTGACACGGTCACTTCAACTTCAGGCGAAGCTCCCCGAGAAACCTGACGGTTTGTCATTTTAACAGCAAGAACACCGCCTGTCTTCATCGCCTGGACAGCATTGTTCACCAGGTTGGTAAATACTTGTTCCAACGCGCGCGCGTCTCCGATGACCCAGAGGATATCCGGTTCCATCTGAAAGTATGCCTGCACATTCGCTTTGGAAAACCGTGGACGCCAGCGTTCCAGGAATCGTTGAAGCAGCATACCAAGATCCACCGGATCCATTTTATACTCCATCGGTCGCGAGAATGATAAGACAGATTCCATCAGATGGGTCAGGCGATTGCAGTCATGCTGCAAGCGGTTAATCGTTTCATGTTGAGGATTATCCGGCGATGTGTTCATCTGCAATAATTGCAAACCGGTTGAAATGTTATTTACCGGGTTGCGGACTTCGTGTGCGAAGATAGCAGTTACTTCACCCAGTAAGGCGCGTTGTTCCAGCTGCTGTGTACGTACTCTGATCAATTCGTTTTCACTGATATCCTGAATTATCACCAGAATGGCAAGTAAACCATCATCTGCTGTTACAGGTATCGTCTGGATATGCCCGAGAAAGGTCTGCCCGTTCCGCCGGTGAAGGGTTATGTTACCCAGATTATGGGTGGGGATGCCATCCAATGCGGATTTAAGGGCAGGGATTAAACTATCGGTGCCCACAATGATGTTTTCAAGCGGGAAGCCAATCACTTCTGACTCGCCATATCCGAGCATCATTTCCGCTGCAGGATTTAGACTCTCGATTGTTAAATCCTTCCTAACAATCAGGATTCCTTCAAGTGTGTTCTGGATTGCCATTTCCCGGACAATCTGAGCTTTATGGTGTTGCGCAAGTGTCTGATTTAAGTTCTGCACCAAAACATGATGGTATAGCGCGCTGCTAAAAGAACTGCTTAGTAATTCCATCACTTTATCTAGATAAGGCGATGGCTGTCCCTGACTATCGGCAATTACCAGAATTCCCAGATGAGCGGTTTCCTGCCTTAAAAATGACACTCCAATGTATGGAAGGTTTCCAACACGGGCGATCCTGTGAAATTCATGCACAACCCTTTTTCCCGGAACCCATATCTCTGGTTCTGAATCAACTGGTAGGGCGCTGGCTGCGATGGCGTTTGGAAATATGGGTAAATCCAGATTTTCTGTAGACGCCGATTTTTCATACTGCTGGATTAATGGGTTGTACTGATATACACATAAGTAACGGGCTTGGGTTAAAACCAAACCGATTTCCAGCATCTGACTCAGACAAGAAGAGGAGTCGGGTTGGCTGATGAGGGTAAACAGATTTTGCATGGTCTGGTTATATTTTTCCAGCCAATCCTGATTCTCTGAGTTTTGATGTGCAACATTTTGGGGAGTAATACTGAGCAGAAACCAACTTCCCCCCGGGTCAAGCGCGGTTGGTTTGATGACCACTTCCATTGGTTCACGCATATGCCGGTTTAGTCGGGTATGATGCTCTCCCGGCTGGATCATTTCGTACCTGCTCAAGTCAGGAAACAGGTTTTTTAACTCAACCTGTGATAGTTCATTCATTGAAAATGCAGTAAGTTTTAGAAATTCTGGATTTGCAGCAAATAAATGGGTCTGCCGTGGTTCGAGAATCACGGCAGGAGTATTCAATAAACTGAGTAGTGTAGAAAACTCGTTAACGCCCGGGTTTTTCCCACGCCAAAATGGTTGAAATGGGGCATGGGGAGACAGCAAATTACTCATGATTTTCCAGACGATGCGTGCCGCAGGTGAGCTGGGAGGATGCCTTCCATCGCGCGATATTTAGCCACCGTCCGGCGGGCAACGAGATAACCCAATTTTGCCAGTATTTCTGCGAGTTCAGTATCACTATACGGATGGGATTCTTTTTGAATGATATCCTGCAAAGCAGTTCGGATATGCAGGCTCCGATCAAAGAATTTGGCAAAAGGCACGATTCTCCCATTTGGCAGTTGAATTGCCTTATTGGAAACAGCCCTTGAAATGGTTGATTCATGAACTTCCAGTTCTTTGGCAAGTTGCGCACGGGTGATGGGTTTAAGCTCACCTTCACCATGCAGAATGAAGTTCTTCTGAATCGTGGCAATCCGGGCCATCAATCGTTCCATGGTGTGGTTACGCTGCTGGAGGCATTTAACAAACAGGGATGCACGCTCAAGGTCCGATTTCCAGTCATCCACCTTGTCATTATTAACTTCTTTGATTGCCTGACGAAACATGGGGTTGATCCGCAATGTGCCTGATATGGGCATGATGATTTCTATCACCAGCGGACCGTTTGAATCATCGTTCAGATGGTTAATTACAATATCAGGGCGATGGAAAACATGGTCATCACTCTTCGATTGTTCACGTGAATCACCCCAGTGCGATCGGGCAGGAAATGGATTCAGGTTATTCCCGATGAACGTGGCAATTTCCTGAACGGTTTTTAAATTGGTTTTCAGTAAATGAGCAAGATCTGAATACTGGTGTCTGCTAAGCATATGAATGCCAGATTTGACCGCCTCCTGGGCAAGGGGAGGAATTTCATTGGTCTCAGACAGAACTTCCAGTTGAATTAGCATTGCCTCTTGAGGTGATGCAGAGCCAACCCCGATAGGTTCAGCATGCTGAATCATCTTCTTGATATTTTCAATTCTGGATAATGGAACATGGTGATACTGCGCCACTTCAATCAGGGGGATGGTCAATAAACCATCTTCATCCAAATGTGTCAGCAAATAGGCTGCCAACCCCCGGTCCTGAGAATCCAATTCAGGGGCGATCTGCCGTAGGACGTAAGTGGGTAGGTCTTCAGTAGCAGCACCGATATTATCTTCTGGCATATCTTCTTCAGGAATAGTATTCCCGGAAAAGAAATCTTCCCGCGGAGAAACAAAGACAATGGGTTCTTCAGAGAGCTGTGTTTTGGGTCTTGAGCAAACCGGGCAGGTTTCCCGGTTCTGAAGTAATCGGTTGCAAGAAGGACAACGCCGTTCTTCCACCATCTCTAATGCGGGATTGGATGCCAGTTCAGCTTCTATCTTCTGATGAAGTTCCTCCGCTGTCAGACTCAGGAGCGTCATAGTCTGCGCAAGGTGAGCAGTGGTCAGGTGTCGCTGGGATTGGTTCTGTATTTGAAACATATGTCACCAGTATAGTATCCTTTCACGAATGTTGCAACTTATATGCCCGGTCAATTTTCAAAAAACGAGCCCAATTGGAGAGTCTGGTAGAATCGCAAGATAAGGATTAACTTATGGATCGGATATCGATTATCGGCGGTGGACTTGCTGGCTGCGAGGCTGCATGGCAGGCAGCAAACAGGGGAATGATGGTTACCCTGTATGAAATGCGCCCGCATGTTCAAACCGGTGCCCACAAGACGGACAAACTCGGAGAGCTGATTTGCTCCAATTCTCTCGGATCGAACCTTCCAGACCGAGCCACAGGACAGTTGCTTTATGAACTGAGACGATTAAATTCACTTCTGATCAAAATAGCAGATTCAACTTCTGTTCCGGCAGGGGGCGCGCTGGCTGTTGACCGGGAACTATTCTCTGAGAAAATTTCACAAGCCTTGGAAGGTCACCCAAATATTCAGATAATTCGGCAAGAGGTAAGATCGATCCCAGAGGGGATTTGCATCATTACCAGCGGACCATTAACTTCTCCGCCTCTCATGGATAGCATATCCAAATTTGTGGGGTCAGACTCCTTGTTCCTTTATGACGCCATCGCTCCCATCATCAGCAGGGATTCCATTGATATGTCTATTGCCTTCAGGGCTTCCCGATATGAAAGGGGACAGGAGGCTGAAGGTGATTACCTCAACTGTCCATTTGCTGAATCCGAATACGACCGGTTTATCCAAGAGTTAACGAGGGCAGAGCGGATTCAGCTGCAAGATTTTGAAAAAGACATTGAAAATGGAGTTCGAGCTGGCAGTGGATTCTTTTTTGAGCGGTGCCTGCCGGTGGAAGTGCTTGCCAACCGGGAAAGGATGGCAATGGCTTACGGTCCGATGCGCCCGGTTGGTTTACGGAATCCGCATTCAGAAAAAAGACCATTCGCGGTCATCCAGCTGCGCCAGGATGACCTGGCTGATTCTTTGTATAACATGGTTGGATTCCAGACCAACCTGACTTTTAGTGAACAAAAAAGAGTCTTTCGAATGATCCCCGGGTTGGAAAATGCCGAGTTTATCCGTTATGGGCAGATGCACCGGAACAGTTTTCTTTGCTCACCAAAATTCTTATCTAAAGCATTGAACCACCGGCAAGAACCCCGGCTCTTTTTTGCCGGTCAGTTGATTGGCGTGGAAGGATACGCAGGTAATATTGCCTCCGGTTTGCTCGCCGGTATTAATGCCGCCAGGTATGCAAAAGGCGCGGATGCCATTGTTCTTCCATCCGCAACCATGCTGGGGGTACTGATTGAATATATCACCCATGCGAACCCTAACAATTTTCAACCGATGAAAGCCAACCTGGGTTTGCTCCCGCAAGTAATTCGGACCCGTGGGGTAACTAAAAAAGATAGGCATACAAGGGTTACCACACAGGCAAGAACACAGATTGATGAGTTTATACAAAACATGGATGAATTTGGCGAGGTTTCTGAATGAAATTATTCCAACAGAACCGCAACATGCTGATTTTCAGCCTGATCCTGTTGGTGGTACTACTCGGATCGATAATCATTGATTTCAGTGCAAAACCACAGTTCAGTGGTGAAAAGGCATTTTCACTCATTAAAGAGCAACTCAAATTTGGTCCGAGGACTCCCGGATCTGCTGCGCATAAACAGCTTGTGACCTGGGCGAGCCAATATTTTAACGACAACGGCTGGAAGATCCAAATTGAGGAAGTTTACCGAGGTCAATATATCCGCAACCTCATCGCTGACAAAGGGAGTGGTCCAAAGTGGATTTTATTGGGCGCGCATTACGATTCCAGGATGATCGCAGACCAGGATCCGCAGTATCCGGCGGTTCAGCAAGCAGTGGATGGGGCGAATGACGGGGCATCTGGTGTGGCAGTTCTGTTGGAATTAGCCCGTGTGCTCGAAATTCCTGATGGGTACCGGATCACACTCGTCCTATTCGATGCAGAAGACCAGGGAAGGATCCCTGGTTGGGAGTGGATTATGGGCTCAAGATATTTTGCTGAGACGCTGGGCAGCCATCCAGACGCAGTCGTCATCGTAGATATGGTGGGCGATAGCTCTCTCAATTTACCACGCGAAATCAATTCGGATGACACATTACAGACAGAAATCTGGAACACCGCCAGAGAACTGGGCTACGGCAGCATATTCAAAGATGAAATGGGGTATAGCATATTGGATGACCATACGCCGTTTCTGGAATTGGGGATACCGGCGGTGGATATTATAGATTTTGATTATCCATACTGGCACACAACCCAGGATACTTTGGATAAAGTTTCAGCTGCCAGCCTTGAAGCTGTTGGCAGAACCCTGCAGTACTGGATTTCGGCAAAATCGCCATGAATCTGAATGGATTATCCATTACACTTGCCAAACCTGACTGACAATTGATATCATTGATTAAATCAAAATACAAAAAGGCGGAATATGCAGACATCTCCCATTCAATTTTCACCAGCCGAAAGAATAGCCGACTTTAAACCTTATTTCTTTACCATTCTTGGTAAAAAGATTAATAGTTTGAAGAAACAGGGTGTTGATGTGATTCGTCTGGATATGGGATCTCCAGATCTGCCGCCAGCAGATTTTATTGTCGAAGCGTTGGCAGAATCAGCCCGTAAAGCGGACTCACATGGGTATATGCCATACGCAGGTACAGCAACTTTCCGCCAGGCGGTGGCCGGGTATTACCGCAACCGCTTTGGTGTGGAAGTAGATGAAAACCTTGAAGTTCTCACGCTGATTGGCTCCAAGGAAGGTTTGTTCAATCTACATCAGGTGATGCTTAATCCGGGAGACGTGTGTCTTGTATCAGATCCGGGGTATCCGGTGTACTTTAGCGGTCCTGAGATAGCCGGAGCAGAAGTATATTCCATGCCATTACTGGAAGAAAATGGTTACCTGCCCGATTTAGATGCCATTCCTTCAGATGTCCTGAAACGGGCAAAAATGATGTGGATAAATTACCCCAATAACCCAACCGGCGCCATCGCTCCGGATGAGTTTTACGAGCAGGTCATCGAGTTTGCTCACAGGCACAAGATATTAATTGCCCATGATGCACCGTATTGCGATGTGTGTTTTGATGGCTACCGCGCAAAATCCATTCTGGAATTTCCCGGGGCAAAAGATGTTGCTATCGAGTTCAATTCCTTATCCAAATCATACAACATGGCTGGCTGGCGCCTTGGCATGGCTGTGGGCAACGCGCAGGTAGTAAATTATTTAAGTGTTTACAAAAGCCAGGTGGATACGTGCCAGTTCAAGGCAATCATGGATGCCGGTACCGTTGCGCTCACCGGTGACCAGAGCTGGATTGAAGAGCGAAATGATATTTACCAGCATCGGCGCGATCTGGTCGTGAAGGCATTTAAGGAACTTGGCTATAAGGTCAACCAACCCAAAGCTGCCATTTATGTATGGGTCAAGCTGCCTGATGGAACTGCAAGTATGGATTATTGTGATCAATTATTAAACGAAACCGGAGTGAGTTTAACCCCTGGCGTTGTGTACGGCAAATATGGCGAAGGATACATCCGCATCTCGCTGGCAACAGCCACCGACCGAATATTGGAAGCAACACAGCGGATCAAAAATTGGGTGGCTCAAAATAATCATTAATGGCTAAAAAACAACCTGAAATAACCAAAAGACCCCGGGAAAAAGCTTTCCTGGTAGGTGTGGAAATTCATGGAGAGGATAGTATCCTCTCGCTGGATGATTCTCTCGATGAGTTGGAACTGCTTGCAGATACCGCTGATCTGGATGTAGTTGGGGTTCTGACTCAAAAAATGGATAGACCTTCCGCGGGAACCTTCCTTGGTTCCGGGAAGGTGGATGAACTGAAAATGCTGGTCGAAGATACCGAAGCAGATGTGATTATTTTTGACCAGGAGTTGTCTCCCAGGCATCAGCGTGAGTTGGAGCGGGTATTCCATGACAAAATCCAGGTGATGGACCGGACAGGTTTGATTCTGGATATCTTCGCCCAGCACGCCCACACCCGTGAAGGCAGCCTGCAGGTCGAATTGGCATATTATGAGTACCGGCTGCCCCGTTTGACACGGGCATGGACGCACCTCGCCCGCCAGGCAGGCGGTGGCGGCGGACGCGCGGGAAGCGTGGGAGGAGTGGGTCTGCGCGGTCCGGGTGAAACCCAATTGGAAGTGGACCGCCGGCAGATCAAACGGCGCATTGATATTCTAAAGAAAGAGATTGAAAAAATCAGGGAACACCGCGCCCGGCACCGTCAGGTGCGCAAGAAATCAAAGACGCCGCTGGTAGCCCTGGTAGGTTACACGAATGCGGGGAAATCCACGCTGTTGAACAGGCTGTCAAAATCGAATGTGTATGTTGCAAACCAATTATTTGCAACGCTCGATCCCACCACCCGGCGGATTAACCTTCCGGATAAAAAAGTAATTCTATTAACCGATACGGTTGGATTTATTCAGAAACTTCCCACCCAGCTTGTGGCAGCTTTCAGAGCGACGCTCGAAGAAATTACCGAAGCGGATATGCTGCTGCATATCATCGATGTGACCCATCCCAACGCGCTGGAACAGGTGCGGGCGGTCATGGAAACGCTGGATGAGATTAAAGCGCAGCATATCCCGGTTATCAACGTTCTCAATAAAATCGACCTGCTTGAAAATCGTGACCCTTCACAGCAATTGCTGCCAGATTTCCCTGAAGCCGTGGGGATATCTGCTGTAACCGGTGAAGGGATTGAAAGCCTGATGGCAAAGATTGATGAATTTTTGTACAAAACATTTGTACCCATTTCTGTGAAGATACCATACTCACAGGGGCAGTTACTTTCCTTCTTCCATGAAAATGGGCAGGTGGATACCATCCAATATGAAGAAAAAGTTGTTCATATGAAAGGAAGATTGCCTGTTCGTTTTCTGGCAAGGTATCAGGAATTTTTGAAAGACCTGCAACCCTAAACAAAAAAACCGCCATTGGCGGTTTTTTATTGCGAATTGGATCGCTTATTTCTTCTTTGCTTCATTTGAGACGCTGATTACTTCCTTGCCCTGATAATGCCCGCATTTGGGGCAGACAGTGTGCGGAAGACGCATCTCGCCACAGTTGCTGCATTGAACCAGATTCTGGCTGGTCAGAGCATCCTGAGAGCGGCGGCGGTCTCTACGACCTTTGGAAAGTTTTCTTTTTGGCTGCGGAACCATCATCTACTCCTGTTAATCGATTGCTTTTTGCAATCTTCTTCCTGTTGATTAAGCGTGAAGATTATACCTGAGGCGGGGATGAGCGTCAAGCAATTGACCAGGATTTGTGATTAATCAGGAAATATCTCAAAAATTGGAATATCTGGTTGAGATTCTGTATCGAAAATGTAATTGTTGTGTTTTTATAGACATGCAAATAAACCGCATTATACTTATTTACATTGGCAATTATTTCTTTTTCCCCGAGAGGGTCTTATGATCACCATCCAAAAAATCGATACCGGCAATAAGGAACATGTAAACAGCTTTGTCCAGTTTCATTACGATCTTTACGAAGGATGTCCTCAGTGGGTACCACCCTTCAAAGTGGATATCAAGATGATGCTCAACCGGAAGAAGCATCCATTCTACGAGCATTCTGATGCAGATTTCTTCCTGGCGTACCGGGATGGGAAAATTGTGGGCAGAATTGCCGCGCTTGAAAACAAACCCTTCAATGAATACCACAAAACCAAAGACGCTGAATTCTACCTTTTCGACTCCATAGATGATCAGGAAGTGGCTAATGCCTTATTCGAAGCGGTCTTTGAATGGGCTCGCGGGCGCGGATTAAATCATATCGTTGGTCCAAAAGGGCTATCAGCATTCGACGGCTATGGCATCCAGGTGGAAGGCTTCGAGCACCGCCAGGTGATGAATATGATGAATTACAACTACGATTACTACCCCCGGCTGGTGGAGACCCTCGGCTTTGAAAAAGAGGTGGATTTTGTCTCCTGCTACATTCCCGCAGAGCAATTTCACCTTGACCCGCGCATCCATGAGATCGCACGCAGGGTTCAGGAGCGGGGATCCTTCCAGGTGAAGAAGTTCCGCAACAAAGCAGAACTGGTCTCATGGGCGGACCGGATCGGTGAAGCGTACAACAATACCTTCGTTCAAAACTGGGAATACTATCCGCTGAGCAAGCGTGAGGTTAAATTCGTTGTGGATACGATCATCCAGGTGGCAAACCCCAAGCTGATCAAGATCATCACCTCAGGAGATAAAGTGGTCGGCTTTTTGCTGGGTTTCCCGGATGTATCTGAAGCCATGCAGCGGGCGAAAGGGAATTTGAACCTGTTCTCCATCATTGACCTGTTATTGGAAATGGGCAAGACCAAGTGGATCTCCCTCAACGGTATGGGCGTGCTGCCGGAATACCAGGGCAGAGGCGGAAACGCGCTGCTTTACTCAGAAATGGAAGACACATTGCATTCGTTCAGCTTCTTGCACGCGGATCTAACCCAGGTTGCTGAAACGACCAAACAGATGCGCAAAGACCTGGAAAATGTGGGTGGAAAAGCCTACAAGAACCACCGGGTGTTCCATAAGCATATTTAGCAGGCATCAGCCCGGCATCCGCCGGGCTTTTTTTTACTCGGAATCGCGTAGATAAGTAATTAATTCATTCATATCTGCCGGGAGCGGGGATGTGATGCTTACACCTGCGCGGGTCACCGGATTGGTGAATGAGATTTCCGCCGCGTGGAGTGCCATCCTTCTTTTGGTGGAGGAGATGTCAAAAGCAAGAGGAGACCTGGCTTGGTCCTCCCGGCTGCCATACAGGGTATCATGGATGATGGGATGACCCAGATAACTCAGGTGGGCGCGGATCTGATGGGTGAGACCGGTGCGCGGTTTCGCCTGCATCAGCGCAGCCTTCCCGGCGTACCTTTCCAGAACTTGAAAATCTGTTTGAGCTGGTTTCCCCTGTGGCGATACTCTGGTGCGGTGCGATCGATCGGCGTTCACCAGCAGGGGTTCAGCGCAGGTCAGGTTATCCCATTCCGGTGAAGCATGAATGATAGCCTGATAGGTTTTGTGGATCTCCCGCGCATCAAACATCATATTCAACGCCCTGTGAACCTCCGCGTTTCGGGCGAGCAGCATCACCCCGCTGGTATCTCTATCCAGACGGTGGACCATCCACACCCGGCCGAGATCGGCAGGCAGCAGCATCTGGATGTGGGGTACATCCGGCGAGAATCCGCCCGGAACGCTCAGCACGCCGGCTGGTTTTTCAATCACCAGCAAAAATTCATCCAGATAGTGGATGACGATTGAGGGCAGACGAGTATAATTCTGTGTGGGTGGCAAATCCATGTCATTATTCTAATGGATTATTGATTTCACGCCCAAGGAGGCGATTATGTTTGTTGTGCATGTGCACGTGAGGGTAAAAGAAGACCGGGTGCAGGATTTTATCGCAGCTACCCGGGAGAACGCCTTTAGCAGTATAAAAGAAAATGGCAACCGCCGTTTTGACATCATCCAATCTGAGGAAGACAAGACCCAGTTCATTTTGGAGGAGATTTATCTATCGCCGGCAGATGCCGCCACGCATAAGGATACCCAGCACTACAAAAAGTGGAAGAACCTGGCGGAAAGCATGATGGCAGAGCCCCGCCGTAGTTTTCGCTACCGGAACATATACCCGGCGGATGAGGAATGGGGCAAATGATCGGATTTGAATT
>CAZRKL010000010.1:25651-35537 GCA_964600595.1 uncultured Leptolinea sp. | reverse complement strand
GTTTCACGACTCTGCTTGGCCGATCCAGGTCTTAATTCATCAGGGTGAGCGCGGATGATGAATAATGTATCGGGATGGTTCCTGATAACATTTTGCAAATCACTCAGCCATGTAAACATATCAGGAAAGAGAACATTGGAATGTGGTTGACTGGTATCAAATATGACATTGGTAAAAATTGGCACTACCTGTCTATATTTGGCAATTTTGTGGATTAAACCTTCATCCAATCGCTTCATCCCATGCCAGAATTGGATTCCAGCCATCTTGAAGTTTCCCTGGAATCTATTGGCAAGATAGTCATCCAGGCGCAAATTCTGATCTTCATTAAGTTGAAATTCTTCAGGAATATCCATCGGATAAGCAGTCGCCTCACCCTCGGTAAAAAATGCGGAGAAAGGCATCATTCCAACTTCGTGCGTTATCACCCGAATTTCTTTTAATCCAGCCAGGTACCTCACCATTGCTTCTGGAAAGAATTGTCCGTTGAAAAGGATAATTGCTTGCGGATCGACCTGATTTAACAGCTGTAAGAATTCCCTTCCCACATTCCACGCAGAAAGAAGAAATTCACGATACAAAAAACGTGTAGGTTCATCATTGCTGAGATGATGT
The DNA here is from genome assembly GCA_964600595.1 of uncultured Leptolinea sp. Taxonomy (GTDB): domain Bacteria; phylum Chloroflexota; class Anaerolineae; order Anaerolineales; family Anaerolineaceae; genus DAIOEK01. The sequence continues at coordinate 34,922 of CAZRKL010000010.1, read as the reverse complement.
CTGCGCAGTTCCCAACGCAACGCGGGTAAAACAATCTCTCCAATGGGAATATCTTGGTAACGGACTTTCATTAAAGAATCCACATCCAAGTCCTGAATCAGGTTGCGCAGAGGGATCTCATCTTGATAGCCGAACCAGTACGTATTCGCTCTATCGTACTCAGCGTGAGAATGCCTGATGCATTTGTCGCATGGAAGGGGTTGTGAGACATCATCACGATTGGTACCCAGCACGCAGCGGCTCATGCCCTGTTGACAGACAAAATGAACGACGGGCACCCCCTGAAGTCGTAGTCCCCAGGATGTTAACAATGAAAAAGCTGCGTTTAAACTTAATCCACCCAAACGGGTTGATGCGTTGAAGAAGATAACCGGTTTCATACCTGGTTTTGTTAGAGCGGCGGCAGACACCTTTTGCGCCACCTTTATTATCTTCTCATCACCTTGCCTGCGATGAATAGCCGCTTGAAATTGCCTGGAATATTGCTCTATTGATTTGAGTGCCATTTATGCTCTATTCGCAAATTCTGTCATCTTTAATGATTCTAAAATCAAATGGATCCGAGTCATTGGAAGCATAATTTATGTCTTCCAGATATTCATAATCACCATTGAAGTATTCATTCAGAACAAGCCTGAAAGTGTTCACCGGAGAAATTGAAGGATAAAAGACTTCGCTGCCTGCACCTGGTAGGTAATATGCGTTTAGTATGTATGTCCTTTTAGGATCAACTCCATGATCCCCTTGCAAGATGATGATGGGTGGAGTTTCTGAATTCTGAATAATCTCGTTCAGGATAGGAATTATGCGGTTGTTAATATAATCCAGCTGGTTGCGATACCCGCTCGCGTAATCCTTGGGTGTGGGTCCTTTGGGTGTTGCACCATCATTTCCGGGATAATTTATGTTCACACCCTGCCGGCTAAAAACAAATGGTGGATGAGGAATGAGAATGTGCGCGTAAACAAATTTTGGACTGGGTTCAGCCGCTAATTTGGGAAGTGTATCCAGCACAAATAATTCACGAATAACATGCGCTTTTCGTGTGTCAAGCGCATCTGCCACCGGGCTGAACCATCGCGCTTGCGCGTCAAGCAAAGCAGATAAACCTGTCGTCCGAGCAAGCATGGATTCAAAACCATTAATGCTTATCCCGGCTTGTGATGCTTTGAGCGCCTGATATGATGGAACCAGAAACTGATCGGCATCCCTTATTTCAGTAAATGTAAAACCCGTTTCGAAATTAATAAACCGATAGCCCATCTCTTCAAATATCTGCCGGACTCTGCTGTAATGAATCAAAGAAGGCAAACCCGATCGATCAGAATTGCCTGCAGAGTATTGCTTCCCTAGAGTTTGCAGGTATTCCATATTGAAGCTGGATGCCATCGACAATTCTGTCATGTTGTAATTTGTCACGCTGCATCTGCCTATCTGGAAGCCCATCTCCTCCAATTCGGATAAGAAATCCGAATTATCATATTTATATCGTTCCAAAAGAATGTCATCCCTGGCGTACATATCTAAGATAATGTAATACACATCAGGTTTAACATCAGTGACGATTCCCGTGTGTCCTTCAAGGTTCTTCACCGCGGCAGAGTTGAGCTGATTATTCCTGGCAATGGAAAAAGCTGTAAAACCGAGTTGGAATATTGGTAAGGCAATTAAAATGGCTGCAACTACATTTAACACTTTTGTCTCGCGCAGTAAGCTTTTGCGATTTCGTAATGTCAGAAACAGGAACAGAATTGTGAAAATCAACCAGATGGGTAGTAAAAATCTATGCCTGCCCAGAGTTAAATTAAATACCTGGATTCCCTCCAGGTATGAATATATCTGACCATAAGTTGAAAAAGAAATGATTATTATCGAACTGACTATACCGGAACGTTTGTCATCTTTCAGAATCAACCAAAGAATAACATAAACCAGAATACTGCCAAGCAAAAACACTACCAGTGATCTGATAGCATCTACCGGTCGAATTTGGAGGATATTACTTGCCAACAACGCCAGAGGCGGATAGAGAGCGAACAGGAACGGATGAAAAATGATCATCCGTCCGGTTGAATTCTCCTGCATTATTTTCTTTCCAACAAAAACAACCAGCGTTTGGATCCGGCGATGGGTTCTTTGGCGCGCACCCTGTACACATCTGAAAACGCATTTTCAAACCCTTCCAGCGTGTAATCAGGAAATATATCCTCACGGGTTGCAAGTAATCGTTGCACTTGCGAATCCTCTTTAGGCACAAATTCGATGATCAACCATTTGCCAGCCTGCGCAAAGAATTCAGCTAATGTATTTAATGGCACATTATTGGATATTGCCAGGTGATGGATGAGGGCAAGAGCCATTACGCAATCTGCAGGTCCACGCTGCAGGAACGATGACCGTTCCTGGTTTGCCCAACCCAAAGATGGACTTGGATTAGTCAGGTCAAGCACCAACGGAAGCAAGTGTGATTCTTTCCTGGCTTTGACTTCCTGCCAGCCTTGTTCCACGGCAAGAGGATCAATATCGAAAGCAATGCTAAAGATGCCCTGCTCGGAGGCAACCCGGGTAAAGTACCCGGTGTTCGCGCCTAAATCCCATAAGGTTTTTGGAGAAGCTTGAGCAACCAGCTTACCTACAAGGTCACGCTTTTCTTTCATAGAGCTGTCTGAATAGTTCGTGTCATCGTAATAATGACCCCATTCAGTTTTTACACCTTTGGGCATTAGTCCCTTGATGGTGGATTCAAGAGAGTCGACCAACCCTAAAAATGCATTTCTGTTCATCTGCCCTTTATTTTGCTTCTTTGCGGAGGTATCATCTGCGTATTTTAATTGGGCAGCAGCATGCGTGTGGATATGCAGGTTAAGACCCAGATTCAATTTGGTGCTTCCTGGGAGTAGTTTACTCGCGAGGTCTAGAGGAATACCATCAATATAAACCCGCATCAGCTGTGAAAGCCGGATATCCGTAAGCGCCATCAATGCAAGCGGAGCTAGAAAATGCTGGCAAAACTGTCGATATGCAACCCACGGTTCGCCCTGAATATACGTATCAAATGACAGGGTATCAATGAGTAGCGCCCCACCGTTTACAAACTGGATATTATAGGCAGAAGCATCTTTGAGAATAAAGCCTTTTTCAAATGCTTTCTTTTGTATCTGTAAGGTAGCCAGGGCAGCATCTTTATATTGAGAAAAGCTCCACTCAAAAGGATATGAGATGAAGGGCAATTCCTCGGGCTGAATAACCCGGTAAGCATTTTCTTTATCTGCAGGTTGAATATCAACTTCAACAGACTTGACAAGTAAACCTTGTTTCCAAAGATCATCAAGTAACCCGGAACTTACTAATGTATCGTATTGGTTCTGGTAACGCTTGTTAATCTGCCGGTATAACACACCATCTCTGCGGAACATAAATCCGCTTGGATCGCGAAATGATGCCGCGATTTTATTGAGGTTGCTCATCCTTGGTCTCTTCCTGTGGTTGAGGTTCTGCTTTACCGGTTACTTTTCTGAAGAAAGCAGTAATTTGCTTCCAGAATGTTTTTATGGCAAAACCACCGCCCAATAATGCCGCAATCAGCAATTGGATTAAGTAGCTGCCAGAGCCCGGATCTAAATAAGCCAGGATGACACCAGTGAGTGATTGAATTGGGAACATAAATACCTCCACAAATTATTGGTATCTTCGTAATTTCTTTAACGAAGGTTTTTCAGAATCGTATACGCGTTTAACGCCGTCACCCAGCGCCTGCTCGGTGACACGCAGATATTTAACCAGTCTTTCCACGCCACCCGGTTCGACTGAGGCTGCCTGATCGGTGCCCCACATTGCCCGGTCCAAAGTAATATGCCGCTCAATAAGGCATGCTCCCAGAGCAGTGGCAATCACCGACGGGATCAATCCGACCTCATGCCCGGAATATCCAATTGGAACATCAAATTCTTCTTTCAGTGTCTGGATTGCTCGAAGATTTAATTCATCAGGTTCGCATGGATATGTGCTGGTAGTATGTGTCAGAAGCAAATTTTCTGTACCGATTACATCCACTGACTTTTTAATCTGCTCCATGGTGGACATCCCGGTTGATAATATTACGGGCACATTCAGCGACTTTACTTTTCGGAGTAGCTCATGATCAGTCAGGGAGGCTGATGGGATTTTATAACACACAGGATTAAACTGCTGAAGGAAATCCACCGCGGGGATATCCCAAACAGATGAGAACCAGGTAATATTCTTTTCTTTGCAATACCTGTCTATCTCCTGATACTCTTCCTGTCCGAATTCAACTTTATAACGGTAATCCAGGTATGAAATATAACCCCAGGGTGTGTCCCGCATCTGACCGCGTTGCTCAGGAGGAACGCAAAGTTCCGGAGTCCGTTTTTGGAATTTTACAGCATCAACACCGTAGCGAACAGCAATGTCAATCATCTGCTTTGCGATTTCAATATCACCATTATGGTTGATGCCAATTTCAGCAACAAAATATATGGGATACCCATCACCCACTACACGGTTGCCAATTTTTATCGTCCTTGTCATTTATCCTCGCGTCAATTTTGCTTTCTGGGTTTCAGGAATGCCGGATTGCATTTTTCCTCTTCTCCTGTAACCGGAAGAAGCTGCTCAATTGTACTATGAGTCGTAAAAAATGTCTGATCGGCAATTAATGGAAGATTCGCATCAAACAAGCTGTTGAAAACTAGCCTGAATGAATTCACCGGGCTGATGGATGGATAAATCAAATCCTCAGCTCCAGGAAAATAATACATGTTCAATATATAGCTTCTGCCTGTAACTGAAGTAACCCACTTGGATGGCCCATGATCTCCCTGCAGAATAATAACTGGAGGAACATCTGATTTTTGGAGAATTTCAGATATGATCTCCAAAAATCTTTTATTGAGGTAGGTCACCTGGTCTGTGTAACCAGTGATATATGCAAAACCACTCTTGGCATCTGGATCATTATTTAATGTAAAAGGAGTGTTCCTGCGTATATATTCTCCATCTGGTCCAAAAACAAAAGGATTATGCGGTGCAAGAATATGGGCAAACGTGAATGTGGGCGCCGGGTTATCTGGTACTTTGACCAGATTATCCATAATATCCAACATTCTCTGACGGTGTTCCAAATGAGCTCCATCCAGGAAAACGCGCATGATTGTTGGTAATCGTGATTCAAATTGAAATATAAGTGTTCCCACCGTGGTATTCAGGAACATATCTTCAAATGGGTTGATACCTCCAAGCAGCCACCGCAGTCCTGCGGATCGGACATAATAAATATCGGCATCATACCATTGAGAAATTCCATATCCCGAATCAAAAGCCACGGTTTGATAGCCCATACTCTCCAATGAATTCCTGACCGTATTATGAACCGTCCACTCATGCAATACAGCCGGGTCACTGGCCTGCTCGGGTTCAATCGCGAAGGATTGCGGATAATCCATATTTAATGCAGCTGCTAATGAAAGGTCTGTGATGGTGAAATTCGTCTGACTTTCAGCAGCTGTAACAAAACCTATTTCTTCCATGTTCTCGAGAAATGGTTGAATATTTTGGTCAAAACAATCATTGAGCACATCCGCCCTGCCATAGGAATCAAGAATAATATAATAAATATCCGGAAGCTTATCCTGTGGGAGAGAAATGAGAGGCAAAGTAGTTACGTCTCGCCGTTGTGTACTTGCCTGCGCTGATAGGTTTACAGATTTTAGATTGGCTTCTTTCAGGAGATGACTAGCAATCTGAATTGATGGTATGGCCAGCAAGCCGAAGCTCACAATAAGCATAAGTGGGATTATTCTGGATAAATCCTTCTTAGTTTTAATAACCCAAAGCGATAGAGCGACAAGGATCAAACCCATAATAACAATAAGAAACCTATGGCGGCCAATGATTACCCCAAAAACCGATACATCTTCAATCAACGGGTAAAGCCTGCCATAAGATGAGAACATAATTCCGGCAATGCTGGTGATTATCGCCGCCTTGTGAATATTTCGGAGAAGAACAGCCAGCACTCCCCAGACTATGATTGTTCCAAGCAATACCCCAAGGAACGATCGGTATATCGACTCTGGCCGTATATATTGAAGATTGGCTGCCCATAAACTCAGGATCGGGAATGCAGCCAGGAGAATGGGGTATACAGGAAATTTCTTCAAAAGTACCTTAGCTACTATTCTTCATACGATCCATTAGCAGATCGCAAATTTCTCGCACCGCTCCATGTCCACCTTTCCGGGTAAGTACCAAATCCGCAGACATCAACACCGATTTTTCTGCATCAGCTGGAGCGGCGGCAAATCCAACGACCGGGAAACATTCAAGGTCATTGACATCATTCCCGACGTAAATGACTTCAGCAGGTTTTATTCTTTTTTCCTGCAATACTTTCTTAAGGGCATTTGCTTTTTGATCAATACCCTGTAATACAGGTACATTCATTTTTTGACAGCGTTTGGTCACAACCGGATTTGTCTCTTTTGAAATCACCAGCGGCTCGATCCCTGCCCTGCCCCGTAGTAAAGCCAAGCCCAGGCTGTCTGAACGGTAAGCAGCCACAGCTTCTTTTCCGTTTTCATCAACCCATACACGGTTATCCGTTAATACCCCGTCAAAATCCATTACTATCATTTTTACTTTTTCCGGGAAGGGACGGGGTTGTTTCCCCGGGAAAACCATATCGAGGTCGCTGTGCCACACCAGCCACTCTGCCCTGTTCCAATCTCTGATTGAATCAATATCCACTGTAAAAGAAGGATCAATGTGGACAGGGAGGATTACATCACCAGACAGGGATCGTTTTTCTAAGATTGTAGAAACTCGTATTGCATCAATATGTCCGGTTTGCCAATAGCTGGCTGGAAGAAGTTGTCGTGGGGCATTATATGGTTCAGCGATTTCCTCCAACCGCAAAAGCGGAATCATTCGATCTCCATCCATTCTCCACATCTTGTAAGGGTTTTGTCCTGATGGGATTACACCCCGAACGGAATCACCTTCTGGATGAGTAATAAGTTGTTGAATTGCCTGATTTACCAATCCTTTGGGCCGGATGGGTGAGGTTGGTCTTAGCTGAATCACAATCTCCGGTTGATATCCTTCATTTTCTTTAAGCCAGCCTAACGCGTGCTCAAAAAGAGGATAATCTACAGAAAGATCTGCCGCTAATTCAGATGGTCTAAGAAAAGGCGTTTCGGCGCCGTGCTGCCGGCTGATAGATGCAATTTCCTCGTCATCCGTGGAGACAATCACCCGTGTTACCAGGTCTGCTTGTCGTGCGGCGGCGATGCTCCATGCCACCAGGGGGTGACCCGCAAAGCATTTAATATTCTTGCGGGGTATTCCCTTTGACCCGCCGCGCGCGGGGATGATTGCCAAAACCTCAGGGCGATTTACCATGCTGTCCATCCTCCATCTACTACCAGGTTTGAACCTGTCATATAGGATGATGCTTCAGATGCAAGGAAAAGTAATGCGCCATTCATTTCATCCAGATTTGCCATTCTGCCAAGAATGGTTCGGGCAGAATAGTTTTTTACAAACAAATCATCATGTTCATTGAACACACCACCAGGGGTGAGCGCATTGACTCTGATTTTTGTACCGGCATAATATGTTGCCAGATAATGCACCAATCCGAGAACACCTGCTTTTGTTACCGAGTAATATACAGGTTTTACTCTGCGTGGTTCACCGGGTCGAATGTATATCCGCTGATCTGGACCGACCAAGCCATAAGTAGAGCAAATATTGATCATGACACCCGTATTCGTTTTTTCCATCTCCCGTGCCGCTGCCTGGCAGCAAAGGAACATTCCAGTTAAATTGACATCCAGTGCCTGTCGCCATGCATCCACCGGAAAATCTTCAAATGAATTTCCGTGCTGCCCCGCTTCTGATTTATCAAATTTTGGATCCATGGCTGCGCTGTTTACCAGGATGTCGACACGACCATATAGTTCTCGCGCGCAGTCTACCATCGCTTGCACTGAATCGGGATCAGTTACATTTACCCGGGCAAATCCGGCATCATATCCTTTACTACGCAACTCTGCTGCGTACACATCTGCCGCATCGCCATTAATATCAGCCACTAATACACTGGCTCCAGCTTCGGCGAGGGTACGACTGAACTCTTTTCCTAGTAACCCAATGCCCCCAGTTACTATTGCTGTTTTCCCGGTAAGAACAAACTTATCCTGAATGGTAGCCATGAATATTCCTTTTGAAACCCTAGACCGGAAACCTTGATTGGGTCTCCGGTCTAGGATAATTTAACTTAATCTGCCGCAGATCCATCCGCCAGGAGGAAACCGCGATCCTGAAGGTATTTTATTATCAAACGAGCGTTTTCTTCGGGTGTTACGCCAACAGTCTTGAGTGAGATTTCGGGATTAATGGGAGCTTCGTACGGATCATCCACACCGGTGAAACCTTTCAATTCACCCCGGCGGGCTTTCGCGTATAAACCTTTGATATCCCGAGATTCACATACCTCAATTGGGGTATCCATATATACTTCAACAAATTGCTCGCTCCCCACCATTTTTCGGCATTCATCTCGCGTAGCGCGGTATGGACTGATCGCCGCGCAAAGAACTACACCCTTTTGCCTCACCAACTCAGCTGCCACAAAGCCGATCCGTAGAATGTTGGTGTCGCGATCTTCCTTTGAAAAACCCAATCCTTTGGAAAGGTGGGTACGAATGACATCTCCATCAAGCTGGGTGATCTGTTTACCATACTCCAGAAGCAAGGATGTCAACACTTCGGCTGTAGCGGTTTTTCCGGCACCTGAAAGACCGGTAAACCAGACACAGAAGCCCATGTTGTGACGGGGTGGGTACATCTGGCGCAGGATTCGAGCAGTCTCGGGGCGAGTGAACCACTCAGGGAGCAGTTTACCTTTTGCAAGGTAATCATCACGCACCTGGGTTCCAGAGATATTCAATGTGCGGGCACCGGCAGGAACTTTATCACCTTCAACATACTCATCACTATCAGGCAGGTAAACCAGCTCATAGAATGGTACAGCCGTCATCTGTAATTCATTGGCGTACTTATTGAACAATTCTTGCGCATCATATGGACCATAAAAAGGTTTGCCAGTGCTGTCGTTACCCGGACCCGCATGGTCACGACCGATAATGAAGTGATTGGCACCATAATTTCGGCGGATAATTCCATGCAGTAGAGCCTCTTTAGGACCCGCCATACGCATGGCTAGAGGTAGCAGGCTCAGCATGGT
>CAZRKL010000010.1:0-25551 GCA_964600595.1 uncultured Leptolinea sp. | reverse complement strand
TCAGTTCACCAGAAATGCACAGGTTTCCCCAGCGAACCATCTCTGAAACCATAGGGTGTTTCGAATCGGTAGAACCGTATGCCAATCGAGCTTCTTTGTCCTTGTCATAAGGGAAGGCTTCTTCAATTTTCATAACGGCAATCAGATTGTTCTGCGCGTCGCGAAGGACAACCTCTTCACCCAGAGAATCATAAGCTTCTTTGTCAACAGTCAAAGTTATGGGCAAAGGGAACAGTGTTCCATCAGCCAACCGCATCTCTTCAAGTACTCTTTCATAATCTTTGTGTCCCATAAACCGATCTAATGGAGAAAAAGCACCGGTTGCCATTAACTCCAGATCGCAGAGATTTCGCGGGGAAATTTTTATGGATTGCAGGTGAGAGGCTTTCTCGATGAGAGTCTGTCTTTCATCACCAGTTACAACCAGATTGACGAGTTTACCGCCGTAGGGGGCGATGATCGCCTGTTTTAATTCAGTCATTGAATTAGCTCCTTAAATTTATATGGTAATAATTCCATAGCGAACCGAATGCGGTCCACCAGATTAATTGACTTCCAATCGATAACCGATTGATTATACCCCATGCGTTTCATCTCTCTGCTCGCGATAATTTGAATTGCTGCAGTATCCATTGGCGAGAGAGTGCTCGTCCATCTTCCTACCGGGGTCGCAGAAATTTGCGAGAATTGATCAGACCACATTGAATTTCCCTTCCATTCCTGGCCGGCGCGGGTAGGCTGCCGCAGAGATGGATCATCACTAATATTCAGGAAATCAGTCAATTTCTTCAGGTATTTTTCCGGCTGTTGGACAAATTCCTCAAAAGTAGTTAACCAGTACCGTTCAGCACCGAATTTTTTCAAATTTTCCATCCCCTGACGCGTGCTTAAATTCCAGTTGCTGGCAAAGAACTTCGCTGTCCAATCGGGATGCTTCTTTCGATAAGATACGTAATTGTCTCGCGGATCACGCACAACATGTATACACCTTGCATCCGGCCAGTAGCTGAAAATCTGCTCTACGTAACGCTCATTGTAAGGTGTTTTTTCCACCCAGTATTTTGTACTCGCGTTTATTTTTCCGGTGACTTTTCCAAATGCGAGCATCGCCGCTGAGAGCATATCACCCTCATGCCTGAAGGTTTCTTTTACAAGCCTGCGCATTTCATCGCGCACTTCCGACACAGGAATATTGGAATAATCTCTGTCTGGGAAATTCTGTTGATGTTCGGGTGGATTATTCTGATTCCATTCAAAAATATGCGTAAGGTAGCGATCGGCAATATCCAGCTTTTTTTCATTTACTTTATTTAGGGCATTGGGAAGATACCGTCTGAAGAACAGTGAATCTTCACTATAGAATAGAATGACATTTATTGATTTAAGGAGTATCTCGATTATTTCTTGTCCAGCTTTGGGATGACCACAGATGAATATTGGTGAATCTCTTAAGATTGCCATATTTTTTCTACCATTTCTGAAGAATGCCATCCCGAGCAGATGTATGAACTGCCAGGGTGAGTTCAAGCGCCCGGATTCCGTCTTCCAGAGTGCAGGGGGATTCAATCTCCCCGCGGATAAGTTTCAGGAATGCAGCGGTTTCATCCATAAACAAATAATTTCTTTCAAATCCATCTGGAGCATTAATATCCTGCCAGATTGCGTCTTTAGACCGGTAAATCTTAAGTACCGAGGTGCCATTGTCCCAACGCAACATACCCTCTGTTCCTGTTATTTCCAACGTATGACTTCCCGGTCTCTGAATATAATCAAGATGAATCGTTCCGCTGATACCTGCAGTCATTCTTAATCCAATTTCCGCAACAGCGTCGACACTTGTTTCCAATTCGGGAACCACAGATGTAAACGCCCATAATGCCTCTACTTCACCAAATAACCAACGCAGGTAATCAAGTGGATGACACAGGGTCAGCACCACACCGCCTCCCAGGTCTTGCCTTGCAGCGTAGCTCTGGCGATGGTCCTCCCAGGGATGCCATCCGGGCAGGAATTCTCCCCAATTAACTTTGAAAGATAATGGTCTTCCGATTGTCCCCTGTGATATCAGCTGTTTAGCTTTTTGAAGATTGGGATGAAAACGGTACTGAAAACCTACCAAGACTTTTGCTCCAGATTTTTTCACCGCTGCGGCAAGCTCTGATATTCGATCCATATTGTGCGAAATGGGTTTTTCAAGAAGGATCGCCGCTCCCTGTTTCGCTGCGGGGATTGCAACATCCAGATGCATGGCGGTCGGGTTCGACACTATGACCCCATCAGGGTGATAGGCTAACGCGGCAGCCAGATCAGTCTCTACGGGAAAGCCTTGCAAGTCTTCTTCAGGCATTGTTGATTTCCTGGTCCGGTACAGAATCAGATCTTTTTCGCCATGCGCAATCAGATTTCGCATATGGCGCCTGCCAATTGATCCCAGTCCAGCGACAACAAACTTCATATTACCACTCCAGATCCTTTTCGTACTTCCATTGGATCAACAGGTCTCCAGCGATTTCCTTAAAGATAGCCTTGTCTCGCGGGGCAAAAAGTTTCTGCCAACTGCCTTGTTTGCCCTTGGGGATTAACCTGGCCAGATCGCTACTTTTTTCCGCCTGCCATTCTGCGTCCGGGTTGGCGTGCATCTCCCCGTCAACCGCCGCTTTGACATCATCAGGTATTCCTTGAACCTTAAGGAAACGCCAGATATTACACATCTCCTCCCAGGGCGATTCCATGAGATCTTCATACCGTATGTGGTAGAAGCGATCACCATATAATCGGGCGCCTTCGCTTTCCGTTTCACTGACATTTTGAACCCAGGACCCCGCAATTTGGCGCATGGATTTTTCTGTGAAAATAGATTTCTCACCATTCAAATATGGTTCAGGATTAGCGATAAAATCATCCCGAATTCGCCGATCTTCCGCGGTCATTCTATCCTGGCGGTCGACAAATCCCTGGAACCGGTGCGATAGGGATGTATCACGGCCATCACGGACAATGTTAATTATTGAGGCATCGGGGTAGACAGAAGCAGCATTTCGTACCGCTTCCCCGTGGAATACACTGGATGGGCTTTTATCACCTACAATCCGTTTCCCCGCTTTCATGGCGTCTCTCTCCAGAATCATGTCTGCCGCAGCCCGCATGACCAGTGGAGACAGGTCTCCACCATGATTCCAGCGGTTGCTATGATGTTTCAGCCACTTTTCCACTTCTACATCATTGACGAGTGCTTTCAGCATGGGCGATCGGGTAAAAAAATGAGCCTGCCAGTTGCAGTGCACTTCTGGATGTAAACGAATTAATCGCGCCAGTAATGTCGTCCCAGACCGGGCATGCCCGAAAATGAAATACTTGTCGCGCGAGAAGAATGCCCGCGCCTCTGCGACCTCATCAGCTGTGATGGATGGGATTTCAGCGCGCACCTGTTTTGTTGGAACAGATCCGCGCAGCAGGATGGCTGCAGCTTGTTTGATTCTTCTCGGTAAAGATTCAGTCATCAGATCTCCATCTACGCGTTGATAAATTTATATAACCAGCGGTATAACCTGCGGGCAAGACCATTCAAGAGGGGAATATGGCTTAACCTTTGTTGAACTGCTGACGGCTCTTTGAACATAACAACATCAACTTGAATGCCCAGTTGCCTGGCTGTTTCTGCATTTTCTTCACTAATCACATTACCAAGAAGACGGGTGACTGGTTCAGGAGTATTCAAGCGCAAATACCCAAACTGGTCGATGGCATCATCAAATTCTCGCATTTTCCCCATCAATCGGCCTGACCACCCCTCAGGTAGAGCCTGCAACAATACTGATTTATATGCCACAAATTGGTGGTGTCCGGCGGAAGCCAGAGCTTTGACATTATTGCAGGTGAACAATATGTCTTCCAAGCCACGGCTTTCTTCATGGTATTTCTCCAGGGTTCTGCCCATGTTCTCCATGTAGTGCTTCTCCCATCGTGGATCCCACAGCAATCCCTTTTCGACAGTAACACCTTCATGGTTGGCGAAGTTCAAGGTTGATGTCACTGACCAGTTTAATTGTGAGCGGATATAAAAACCGGTTACCAATCCAACCTTTGGGTAGGTTTCTAAAATATTCAAGTGGGCATCCAGCCATCCGGGTAGAAAGAGAACATCATCATCTGTATAGGCAATAATTTCGCCTGGAGCAGCCCGAAAAATCATTTGCAGTGCATCTACTTTTCCAATATTCCGACTGGAGAGAATAAGATACTGAATTTTTCCTGCATCATATAAGCTGCGTAGATAATTCACTACATCTGGGCTGCTTGCATTATCAAAAACCAATAAATCAGAAGCAGGCTGTGTAGAGTTAATCAGGCTTTCAATACACAACCTGAGAACATCGAACCGGTGCTCAAAATACCCATCCCCATGGGGGACATGGGTCAAGACAGCCAGAGTAACCCGGCTTGGTTCGTAACCGGAATCTCTATTTCGGGATGGGTTCATTCCAATTCTTGGCATTATTCAGACTGTCCCTTAATACTCTTCCAAATCCTGCTTCCGGGATATCCCTAACAATTTTGCCAACCAGGGGAGCTTATGCCTGATGAACTTTACCGGGTGTGTAAGGTAAAAAAACACATCCATCCAGAAACGACTGCCACTGTGAATTACAGGCAAAATCTCAAATTCCCTGATTATTTTCCGAAACGTTACCGGATACGGCTGTATTCTACCATCTACGAGCACCTTGGTCGCATCCAGGAGAGTAAAGATATGACGTTTTCCACCAGCAAGCCGAAGATTTTCATCCGATTCCGGGTGATTGTAGTGAATTTTTCCCCCAGGTAAGTGGTGATAGTCATGCTGCTGATGAATTATCCGGATATCTTTGGTTGCATCTATCACATCCCAACGCATTTTGCGGGCAGAAAAGATAGTCCAATTATCCCATCCGGCTCTACCAATGACAAAGGGGGGATATGGATCAAATTGATCGTGCCGGAATATAAAATAATCGCTTCCTTTGCTCTTATGCAATTTGCCGGTTATCCTGATTTTTTTATTGAGTGCATCTGCCCATCCAGGAAGGAAATCTATAACCTCTTTGATTTCCATATCCCAGCGATGCCCCATGATCAGGTATTTTTGCGAAGTCCGATCAACTTTCATAACCGACTCGATAAATCCCGGTAAAACGATAATATCGGAATTAATTAATACAAAAATATTCGCATTCGTTGCATGCCTAACCTGTTCAAGCATGGAACTGATCAGGGGTGCGCCAGATGGGGCTTTCTGAATTTCCGGAATATGCCTGACACCAATTTCCTTCGCAGTCTGTGCCAGTCCATCCTCTTCCCCCAACAGAATCACTTCTACTGAGGCTCCCAGCGCCTTCCATGATCTTATTGCGTTACGTTGAATTAAACCGATATGGGGATCGGTGAATGGCTTGGGAGCAGAAAAGAGAACAATTTCAGGCAAAATCAGCTCCTGCGACTGTCGACTTCACGAAAATCTTTATGATGGATACCCGCATTGATTTCCAACAATTTCGGATTCTTCTTTATCACATTAAGAATATCCAGCCAGCCAAAATCGCTTTTTTCGATAATGGAATAAATCTCATTGACAAGCTTTAAGTCATCCTCAGTATCAACTGTCCAACGTTGGTTGCCATGGTTTTCATTCCAACTTCCGACTACACATCGGAAACGATTGGGCTCATCGTAGAGATAGGGCAAAACATGTTCACGCTCGTATGCAGCAGTCGCCTCTTGCCAGGCTCTCTCCAGAGCCGCGAATGAACACACCTCCACATCAAGACCGATTGGAAACGAACGTTCCCAGGGTGGAGGCAACCTTGTAGCGGCAAAATCCCATGGAAAGGATGGGTTGACAGGTGGCGGGAGATGCTCCGGGTCACCAACTGGAGACCAGATTGCCCGCGATCCTGTCCGACCCATGAAAATGGAAATTGTCTCATCGATAAGATCTGGATCAAGCAGAGGACAGTCGGATGTTAACCTTACAACCACATCTGCCCCGGCTGTTTTTGCCGCCTGATAGTACCTGTCCAGAACATCCTGCATACTACCGCGGTAATATGCATGACCTTCCTTCTGGCAGTATTCAGCCAGCGGATCATCATCAACTTCATTTGTGATAGCAATTATTGTCTGCGAGATATTTTTTGCCAGCTTTACGCGTTCAATTACCCGGGTGAGCATCGGTTTACCCTGTATATTCATCAGCACTTTCCCGGGCAACCTGCTGGATTTCATTCTAGCCTGGATTATGGCTACTACTTTTTCACATGAATTTTCTGATCTCATTAATTACCTGCTCTACCAATATTGGTTGGACGCGCAGCCATGACTTTTTTATATCCTTCCAGCATGCACTGCTGGTTGACCTGCCAGTTTGCCTGGATTTCTGCCTTGTGGCGGGCTTTTAAACTCATTACCGCGAGATCCACCCGTGATTTACTCCCATTAAGCATAATCCCGGTTAATTCAGACACATTCCCATCATTGAAAATCCAGCCTTGTTCACCAGGAGTCACCCATTCCATGTTGCCAGGAATATTTGAAACCACAGCTGGTAAACCGCAAGCCAGCGCTTCCATCAACGATACGGAAGAACCATCAATATGAGATGCGCTGATGTATAAATCAGCAGAATGATAATAATGGGGCAGGTCAGAGTAACTAATTTGCCCGGGCATGTGTACCCGGTCTAACACCTTACCTTCTTCAAAAATGCTTTTTAAATATTCTCCCTGGGAACCACTCGCTAATAACAGCAGCCGCAATTTTGGGTCTTTTTTTGCCGCCTCAACAAATGCCCTGGCTACAACATCGACACCATATTGAGGTTCCCACGAACGGTTGCAGAATAAAACAAATGAATCCTTCCAGCCTAACTCATTGGTAATTCTGGTGTTTTGTTCAGGTCGGAAATGATATAAATCAACTCCCCAGGGGAAATATGAGCTTTTTGAAAGCTCAAAGCCATAAGCTGCAGCTTTCTTAAGGACAGCCCGACAGTCAGCAAAAAGCCAATCTGATTTTTGCAATACATTGCGGGTTACCCAGCGCGAGACAATATTACGATCTGCATCTCGCATCAGATCAAAACCCCACGACATGCTGACCAGGGGATGAAATCCACTCAACGCTGCAACCAGACCGGCTGATTGGATCGGTCCCGCATGGATGAGATCAGGGCGGATATCGATAATAATTTTCTTAAGGTCAAGAGCAAGGGATGGTGCCGTCCATAAGTGAAATCGATCCGTTCCTCCACTCTTCCAATGCACCTGAATTACACCCTCAGGAAGAGATCGTCCTTCCAATCCTCTTTTCGCATCTTCGAGCCTGAGAAAATATGCTTCATGCCCGCCATCCCGGATCGCTGAAAGATGGCGGTGGTCATGTGGACAGTAATCTCTGGAGATGTAGAGGATCTTCATAGCGGTGTCGTTACTTTCCTAAATCAGTCCAGTAAAGTTCCCTGCCCGATGGAATGTCATCCAACGCTCTGCATCCAACAACAGCTGGTATTTCGAATGGGAGAATAGCGCCGGGGGTTGCCGGTCTGAGGACATCAATCATTTCCCGGGTCAAGGATTCTCCCGCCTTGATGTCCCTTGCAGCACGCAGACAACGTCTCTGGACAATAACCGTTTGTTGTTCATTCTCATTAATACGCTTGTTGGGGTTTCCCAATGCCCGTTCCAACTCCCGCGTCCGATCAACCATATCCCGCCAGGTAGCAGTTGTCATTGAGAATGGGTGATCGGGACCGACCCTGCTGGTATCGTCAGTAAAGTGTTTCTCCACCACCCTTGCCCCAAATGCGACCGCCCCTAATACGGTGGCGTGCCCGGAAGTGTGATCAGATAACCCCAGTACCAAGTCGGGGAACATCGTCCGATAGGTCAGTAGGACACGCAGATGGATGTGGTTGAAATTTTCCAGGCTGGCGGTGTAATTTGTATTGCATTGCATCAGCACGAGCTGCGGGTTATGCTCCAGGATGATTTTTACTGCCCGTTGAACCTCACCGATATTCGATGCACCGGTCGCCAGTAATACGGGTTTTCCCAGCTTTGCCATCCGGATGAGGGCTTCATCCCACGTAATATCCCCTGAGCCAATCTTATATGCCGGAACATAGGGATTAAGCATATCGATGGCATCAAAATCATAAGGGGAGGAGAAGTAATCTATCCCCACCCTGTCACATTCCTCTTTTAATATTGGTGTCCAGTCAAATGGAATGGAGGCATCTTTGTATACCTCAAACACCGATTTTTTCCATTTTGCCTGATGGGAGAGCTGGTCACCCATGTGTGTGAAACCATAATCTGAGACAATTTGAGCAGCTCTAAAATTTTGGAATTTGGCGGCATCAGCACCCGCTTCCTTTGCCAATCGGATCAAAAGTTTTGCTCGCTCCAGATCACCATCATGATTCGCGGAAATATCCGCAATGAAGTAGGTGGGATGGTTATCACCGATCAAATGTGAACCGATTTTCATATCCATCATCTTTCTCCTCACAGGAACGGGTTCAGACTTCTCTCTGAGTTATCCACCATCTTGCGAAGAATTTGTGGATAACCCTGTTGATAAAGGTCGAAAAACTGTTTGATTCCAGTGGAAAAATCGGGGAGGGACCTGTGTAAAACCTGCTCAACCTTACCGGTATTCAGACATAGGTTATTTGCCCTGGCGGCTTTTAATCCAAAATCAACAACAGAAACTGGCGAAATCAGTCTTTCATCTAAACCACATTCTCGGGCGATAGCGAGTCCAAAATCGTACTTGCTGATGCAGTTGCCCCCGACAACGTGGTAAATCCCCGGCTGGTTTGCTTCAAGCATATCGAGCAACACCTGGGTCAAGTGGTTGGCGAGCATTGGTTTGAAGCATACATCCGTGAAGCCTTTTACTGCCTTTCCCGCCTGCATATTGTAGAAAAACCACTCAGCCAGGCTGCGTTTTCCTTTCAGGCTCCAGCCAAACAGATTAACCCGGGCAATGATGGCATCTGGATTTGCTTCCATCACAGCCCACTCGCCGCTAAGCTTCGTTCTCCCATAAACACTTAACGGGTTAGGCTCGTCATCTTCTGTCACGTCTTTGCGAGATCCATCAAAAACGGCATCCGTGGATATATGCAGCAGGCGGGCTTTATTCTGGCAAACCCTCGCGATCTCACCAGGTAAAATCGCGTTCATTAATTCAGCAAATGCCGGATCGTCCTCACACTCATCGAGGTTGGCGAGCGCTGCGCAGTGGATCACCCAATCAGGTTGAACCTGATCAAGAATTTCTGCGAAAGCATCTTTTGCCAGCAGTTCGGCAGTGAGCAACCGGAATGGGGTCCCGGATAACGTCTGAGTATTTACAACACCAACCACTTCATGGTGTTTTGCAGTTTCCACTGCCAGATTGATTCCCAGCAGACCGCTGGCTCCAGTTACGAGGACGCGCATCATCTCCTCCTATTCTATTTCTACGGAATCCACAATGGATCGGATGGCATCAACATCAAGCCACTCAGTATTATTATTGCTCGCATAGCGGAATCCATCGGGTAAGCTTTCCCCTTTATCCTCCCACTTTCGGCTAAACCAGAAAGTTTCAGCAGGTTGGACAACATACATATCCTTCAATTCAACAGTCGTGCGGGCTTCATCATCAGAAATGAGAACCTCATGTAATTTCTCGCCAGGGCGTATTCCAATAACTTGTATCTTTGCTCCGGGAGCCATTGCGTGTGCCAGATCCATCATATTCATTGATGGGATCTTGGGCACAAAGACTTCTCCTCCCTGCATTTGTTCGACACATCGGATAACAAAATCAACTCCCTGATCCAATGAAAGCCAGAACCGGGTCATTCGTTCATCAGTTATTGTCAAGACGCCAGATTCACGTTGTTTAAGGAAAACCGGTACCACACTGCCACGGCTGCCAACAACATTCCCGTAACGAGTACAGGCAAAGCGGGTAGGTTTGTTGCCTGCGTAAGCATTGGATTGTACAAATAGTTTTTCTGCAGCCAGTTTGGTTGCTCCATAAAGGTTGACCGGGTTAACTGCCT
The DNA here is from genome assembly GCA_964600595.1 of uncultured Leptolinea sp. Taxonomy (GTDB): domain Bacteria; phylum Chloroflexota; class Anaerolineae; order Anaerolineales; family Anaerolineaceae; genus DAIOEK01. Next base: position 15,458 of record CAZRKL010000010.1, on the reverse strand, counting down.
TGTCTGTACTGAGCGCCATTACCTTCTCGACATTGGCGTCGAGTGCCGCATCAATGACATTGCTGCTACCCATGATATTTGTCTTTATTGCTTCCATCGGATTGTATTCACAGGCAGGTACCTGCTTTAGTGCCGCAGCGTGAATGACAATGTCCACACCCTGCATTGCCCGCAGCATTCTGTCCCGATCGCGGATATCGCCAATAAAGTATCGGAGGGAGGGATGGTCGTATCCCTTCACGCGCATTTCATGCTGTTTAAGTTCGTCCCGACTAAAGATTATCAATTTCTGCGGGTGATAATCACGAAGCATCACCTCGATGAATTTTTTGCCAAATGACCCTGTTCCACCCGTAACCAGAATTACCTTATCTTTCCATTCCATGCCTGCTCCTTGCCATAATTACTGATGCCAAATGAAAATTATCTTTTTGTGACTTCATCCGGTTTGCGGATGAGGATTAGAGGATATTGACCATTTTCCCCAAAATAATGGGGGTATTTTTCTTCAAAATGGAATAATACTTTGAGGAGAGTTTTACCACCCAGCCAGGGATGAATAAAGGTCCGCAGAAAGCGAACACTTGCACTCCTCCATACAAGGATTTCTATCGGTACCGAACCCTCGAGCTCATGCTTCAACCAGTCTGCATTGTACTTTTGTACAAATGTTCCTTTTTCTCTTTGCTTTTCCGCAACAGGTCCTTTACCGCGCATCAACCGGACAAGTCTTTTCTTTGTCCTATTAAATCCTTTTACAGTTTTATCCAGCCATCCGATGAGGGCGGGATCTGACCAGCCATTTACGATAACCGCCGTGTGTCCCTCTTGTGTCACCCTGTAAAGTTCCTGGTAGGCATTGCGATGATCTTTGCGCGGCAGGTGATGAATGGTGTGCATTGACATCACACCTTCAAATACATCCTCCCTGAATGGCAAGTTAGCCACATCTGTCACCACATACAAACCACGCTCACCCAGTTTCTTGCGCGCTTCCTTGAGTGCCACAATGGATATATCTGCGCAAACCCGATATTTATAACCTTTTAGGTAGGTCATGTACTCTTCATATTGTACAGGTCCGGAGCCCGCATCCAGAAGGTACTTGCCCTGTCCATCCAGGTACTTACCAACACGAAGATGGCATTTATGAATGTATTCTGCTGAAACGGGGCGGAGATCTTCGTAATGGGCGTTCTGGTACAAGCCATCAGACTCAATCTGCCAGCCTACCTCATCGTAAAAACGGCGTACTTCCTGCTTAACTTCTTCTTGTACCATACATTACCATTCTATGGGCGTGCCAGTGATGTAATTAAAAGTATTGCTATATTGTCCCATACCTTCTCCAAATACGTATGAAATCGGTCGTTCCTTCAAATCTTCCCACATGTTGACTACCCGCCAGGGAAACGGCACAGCATACTCAAAAAAGAAGATATACGCGTAATGCCAGGCTTGATCTATCTGTCTTTTGTTTAGTCGATGATTTTTGGGATCCTGCAATAACCTGTTTAGGACCTTGTAATAATCCTCATAACTTTGCGGATCATGGGTAAATCCATTTCCCTTGTAGTGAGTAATTCCAGCCACAACCACCGGCAAACCACTCATTGCCATTTCCAAACCAGTTGTGGTTGTGTATACCAAGCCAATATCTGCAATATCAATCAGATCATAAGTGTTAACCTGATCCCGGGGTCCCACAAGGTGAATGTTCTCAGGCAGGTTTGCAACTGATTTATTCACTACATCGACCATGGATGGTCCATGCGTGAGTACTTCTCCCGGATGTACACGAATTACCAGTTGTACATCGCTTCTTTGCGCAAAGAATTGGACAGTCTTTTCAATCCACTCAGCCATGGTTTCACTAAATACTTGCCGCCCCAGGGTCAGACTGTCACCCAAGACATTTGTAGCCAGTAAGGCAACCGGACGGTCATCCAATCCCAATCGGTTAGCGACATCACCACCGCCTTCACGTGGTGTCGATTGCCATTTGCGCACAAAATTTTTCCAGGTATTTCCTTGAACTTTTGCCTGGTATAGCGCTTCCACTTTCTCACGTTGATCATCGGTAAAGGGGATATCTTTCCTTGCTTCCCAGATAGCATTGGTATCCTGGCGCATTATTTCGCTATTTTGCGCCAGCCAAATTCGATCCTTTTGATCACTGAACTCGTACGTGCTGACTGGAATGCCAAGATTCATTGCTACCCTGTAAGTCACACCCAGTTCCTGAATGGTTCCATTTGGAACTACAACGACATCGGGTTCCAATTCCGCGCACAAAGCCAGCAACTTTTCGGCTGCAAACCGGTTCCGTTCCACGCGCATTTTATAAATATCACTCTGCTCATCCACAGTCTCCACTTGAAGCGTGTACTGCGCATCATAATAACTCACCAACTCGACATCTGCCTGCAAACTTGCAGGTAAAGAACGGGATTTTTGATAATCCAGCAAAGGAACAGTTTTCAAGAAAGGTTGACACTTCTCCAGTACCCACCGGCTGTAGATGTTCTGGCGTCGCAGGTCAAACTTGCTGATTGGTTTCTGCCAGTCAGAGTATGGAAGGTAAGCCAAATGACAATCATGCCCTAAACCAGCGAGGGTCAACCCCAACAAGGCAGCCTGTTCAATCCAGTAATGCAAGGTTGCAAAAATCAGTATCCGCTTACCGGGTAATGATGTTTCAGCCTGATGACTAATCTGCTCAACCAATTCCGGGATATGGTTCTCCAGGTTTGAAAGAGAGAATCGGGTCTTGATAGGCTTTCCTCGCTGACGGAGCATCCAATACAATTCCGGAGCATACGGAAGCTCACCCAGGATCTTCTTTATCCGGTTGCCTGATTTTTCTTTCATGGCTTTGCCTCGATATCCCACGCCAGACTGGGTCGCAGCGGACCCATACGTGGTTCACTCCAATGGGTTCCCGGAGCACCTGTCGCATCTACACTAAATATGACAGCTTGCTCATCCTGAAAATATCGTTTTATCCGGAAAGAACTTGCGTTCATCCCAATAATGAATCGTCCTTCATTGAATGTGTTCGCGGGAATAGTGCACCGGCTGATATACCTGCCTGCTTTGCGCGATGAGAAACGGTTAAATCGATTTTCATCATCCGTATCGAAAGTGGTGAAGATGTGCTCGGCGCGGGTGGTCATAAAGTATAACCCTACGCGAAGACCGGTGAGGGACTGATCCAGCTGATATTCCATCTCAACTTGAAATGGTTCGGTGGACCGAACGGTATCTACAACCTTGTTTCGAATATCCAATATTCGTAAAGCGATCGGTCTGAATGGGGCTGCATCAGCTGGAATTTCATCCACATCCCAACTGCGTTCTCCCTGTCGCGAGTATCCACTGGATAAGTAATAATCGACAGCTTCCTGAGTTGGGGCGCGCATTACCAGGCGTCCTTTTTCAAGGACCATGGTTTCTTCGGTTAAACGCAAGATGGCGCTCATGTTGTGGCTCACAAAGAGCACCGTCCGTCCTTCTTGTGCAACATCACTCATCTTTCCCATGCATTTTCGCTGGAATTCCGCATCACCCACTGCCAGAACCTCATCCACAACTAAAATTTCCGGTTCAAGGTGGGCTGCCACGGCAAACGCCAAACGCAGGTACATGCCGCTGGAATATCTTTTTACCGGTGTATCGATGAATTTTTCTACCTCTGAAAAAGCCACAATTTCATCAAATTTCTTGGCGATTTCCGTGCGCTTCATGCCGAGTATCGCACCATTTAGATAAATGTTTTCTCGCCCGGTAAGTTCGGGGTGGAATCCAGTACCCACCTCCAGCAGGGACCCTACCCGTCCATGTATTTCAGCCTGTCCTTCGGTCGGTTCGGTTACCCGCGAGAGTACTTTGAGCAGCGTACTCTTTCCGGCGCCATTTTTACCGACCACCCCCAGTACCTGTCCTTTATGGACCTCAAAATTGATTTCCTTTAATGCCCAGAATTTATTATTCTGGGTTTTATGCAAATCTTGATTACGTTCACCTGCGTGAAGAATCGCCTGAGTGGCCGAAGAAAAGGTATCCACCAGGCTATCCCGCAGGGTTCGATAATTGGTACCTAACGCTCCAAGTTGATAGCGTTTCCCAAGATTATTAACACGAATAGCTACATCTTTCATGGTTACACCGTATCTGCGAAAGTTTTTTCCATTCGCCGGAAATAATAAAGACCCGAGACAAAAAGGATGACCATCACAGTAGAAGATATCCACATCAATTCACCTGGAGGTGTTCCACCCAGTAATGCCCACCTGAAACCTTGAATTATTCCTGTAAGTGGATTCAACCCGTATATAAGCTGCCATGTTCGTTCTGTGATCATCTTCGCTGAATAAGCAACTGGTGAAGCATACATCCATGCTTGCACAAGAAAAGGGATCATTTGTTGGACATCACGATAACGTACATTCAAAGCGGATAACCACAAGCCAACTGCCAGGGCGGTTATGAGAGTAAGTAAAGTTAAGGGAATAACCCACAACATACTCCAGGTTGGATAGACCTTGTAGTATGCCATCATCAGCAACAAAATGACAAAGGATATGGCGAAATCCACAATACCGCCGACCACCGCAGAAATCGGGATAATCAGGCGGGGAAAATATATCTTGGTTATCAGATGCGCAGAACCAACCAGGCTTGTTCCTGACCTTTGTAATGCATTGGCGAACAGTCCCCACGGCAATAATGCCACAAAAGTAAATAATGGATATGGCAGCGATTGATCTGTGGGCAATTTTCCAAACCTACCAAAGATAATGCTAAAAATCACCATGGTCAAAATCGGCTGGATGATTGCCCATCCAATTCCTAAGACTGCCTGCTTATAACGGACCTTAATATCCCGCCAGATCAGAAAGTAAATTAGTTCCCGATACTTCCATAAATCTCGCAGGTTCAGCGCAACCCATCCGCTGGTTGGTTTGATAATCGTTACATCTTCAGCCATTTTTCTCCGGTTTGGCGTTAGAAGCCGCCATTACTTATTTTGCAAATACCAGTCGATTGTTCGACGCAATCCTTCTTCAAACCCCATTTTTGCCCGAAAGCCAAACAACTTTTCCGCTCGCGAGACATCCAATCCACGGCGAGGCTGCCCATTCGGCTTGGTCGTATCAAAAATAAGCTGCCCGTCAAAGCCTGTCAATCTGGCAATCAGCTGGGCAAGGTCTTTTATGCTGATCTCATTGCCAGAACCAATATTTACCGGCTCTGACCCATTGTAAAGCTCTGTTGCTCTGGCAATGCCTTCTGCAGCGTCATCCACATAAATAAACTCACGAGTGGGACTTCCATCTCCCCAGATCACAACCTCTTCTGCCCGATTTTCTTTTGCTTCCACGCACTTTTTGATAAGCGCGGGAATCACGTGCGAACTTTCTGGTCTGAAGTTATCACGAGGACCGTAAAGATTCACCGGTATCAGGAACAACGAATTGAATCCATACTGTTGCCGGTAAGATTGCGACTGAACAAGCAGCATCTTCTTCGCCAGCCCATACGGGGCATTTGTCTCTTCGGGGTATCCATTCCAAATATCATCTTCCCGGAAAGGTACAGGAGTGAACTTTGGATAAGCGCAAACAGTGCCAATTGCCACAAATTTTTCAACACCCCGTTTCCAGGATTCATGAATTAATTGGACACCCATCATCAAGTTGTCGTAAAAGAACTCCGCGGGATGTTCGCGGTTAGCCCCAATCCCCCCTACATGCGCCGCGAGATGGATGATCACATCTGGTCTACTGTCATCCAACATACGGATAATATCTTTTTGTTGAACCAGGTCATAGGCTTCTATGGTTGGGATAAATATTTCTTTTGCGCCCCGCTTTTTGATATTCTCCACAAGATGGTGACCCAGAAAACCAGCCCCACCGGTTATGCATATCCGCTTTTTTGACCAAAAAGTATTATCCATTTATCGCCTCTTTCGTTTGAGAATATTCCATCCACTCAGGGTACATCCCTAGAATTTTTAACGCCATGAAAGAAAAACCATCTTCAGAGAGAAAACCAAAGATACGCTTGTCTTCTGTTTGTATCCTCTCAATTTCTTCTGTCATTTTTTCTCGTATGGATGAGTCTAAAAATGGTTCGATATCATCATCCAGAATCATTCCGATACCTTTGTGATGTAACGCCAGTTGAGTGTGACCAATCTCTGGGTCATCACTGAAATCCAGCCGGGGGACTGCCATGGGAATTCCATTACAAATACATTCCCAAATAGTACCCCATCCACCCCGTGAGACAACTCCCTTCAAAAGCGGGTCACCAAAAACTGTAGCGTTTACCCGGGAGAATTCTTTTTCAGAAAAATCCGAGCTTTCCCTCAAGTACCCCATAATCAGACGTTTATATCCAACAAGAGGTTGATTTGCCAGGCGATTTAATGCTCTTACGTCTGTCCGTGTTCCTGATGGAATAAAAAGTAGGGAAGGCTCATCAAGATTCTGGACTTTCTGCCTTCTGAATGCGAGAGGTGGAGTTGGAATCACACCTTTAGTGGATTCGCTGGTGTATGAAAACGCATTTATCCTGGGAATAAATGACATGCTGTATGTGTCTTCCACATTGCGCCAAATTTGCGAATACGCGTGCAAATCTTCCAATGTCCTCAATGATTCAGGTGATGTATCGCCAGGTGGCAGGGTGCCATATAAATGGGACATCATCCCCGTAAAAAAGAAAATATGATTCGCTACTCCGGCGCGGATGGGAAGGGTACTGTTCAAAACACCACACAGGTCTTTTTGATAGACCTTGCGCTTAGCTTTACCATCCATGCTTTCGATCAGCAGTCCGTTCTGCAACGCTTGATAAAGCCGGTTTTCAATAGCCAGAACGCCCTGTGGATTTTCCGGTTCAGCCAGCCTTTTTCCAAACTTTCCAAAAGAAGATCCATTGGAAACATCCAACAGAAGTGGATATAGTATTTCGCCCAATTCGCGGGAAAACCAGACAAAACCAGCGCTATCCGGCAGCTCTTCAAGCATGATCCTTTGTTGGGTTTCTTGATAGTAATCAGGGATAATCACCTGAATTCTACCAAGTGCACTAGCCAGTCTGGCTGCCATCAAATAAGGAGCGTTCCCATGGCTGGTTAATGCAAGCAGCATGGAGGCGCTCATAATTGATCCTCTCCCGGTAAAAGGAGATGCAGTTTTAATCCCCGCATAGCAATGACAGGAACATCCCCATCTTCGACGATCGCAATCTGGTTTTCCAAACAGGTCAGACGGATTACATCTTCCGCATCTCCAGATGCACGGATTCTGACAGCCTGGTATCCACTTTCATGGATCTTTGGAACGATAGCTTGAGCCCGTGACCGGATCAAACGGTATAGCTTGAAAGATTGTTGGATGAAATCAACGGTCAGACGCGCACGTAAAGTAATCCCTTCAGGCGTGATAATATATCGCAGCTTGCGCCTGGTTGCCCGCTTTACCTTGATGGCTCCCTTTTCAATCAACCTTTTTAAATGCCAATTGACTGTACCAACCGCAACTCCAAGTTGAACAGCCAATGCAGACTGATTAATATCCGGATCCTGTTCTATCTCTTCTAATAGAGTCAGATCCCGAATGGTGTCTGGGGAAATATCAACACTCGTTTCAATATTCAACGAATGAATTATAACTGATAGGACAATCGGGTCAAGTGGTGACTGTCTATCTGTGTGCGAATACACTAATCTGGGTTATCGCATCTATTTGATCGTCACCTGTTAAAAACTCAGGCAAGATATCTGGTTTTGTTACTAGAAAGTTAGATAAATCCCTCTCAAGAATTGAGAATTCGATGGACGAGAAATACGGATTTAAAATCCTCTCATAATCTTTAAAACGATTACGATTCAGATTACTGGTGGGGTTCAACCAGCGTTTCCACGCCCGCTCATTGAATGAGAGCATGGCAAATGGATACTTGAAAAAATGATCCCGCAGGTCAATATATGCGATAAAACAACCTCCCGGCTTAAGCAGATTCGCCAAAGCCCCGGTTATTCCATCCACATCATCAAGGTGCTCATAAACCGACGTACTTACAATCAGGTCAAATGCTTCTTCCGGTAAGTTGAATTGCATATTCTGAATATCACCATGCCTGAGAGTCAGTTTGTCGGAATAGGGAACAACCCTCCCATCCACACGTTCAAGATACATGCTGAACTCAGGCAGGAGATGATCGTTTCTGCGGTCATCAGGGGGAGCAAATAGATCTGTCATCACTACCGCAGCGGCACCTAATTGCAATAACTCAATTCCAATGGAAAACCTGCCGCCATACCCAAACACAAGTACGCGTTTGCCTGTCGGTGTTTCGCCATGTTCCTCCAGCATATTGGCATACCGCTTTGCGGCGGCGGTTGGTTCACGAGTTTCCAGTCCAGGTTTGATTATCCAGCCATGTCTGAGCAGAAACCGGGTAACACTTTCAGGTAAGGCACGACGAATAATACGCGCTATAAGGTAATCTGGCTTCATATTATCTCCAGGTAGAAATCTGCATCAAGTATAACTCAGGCAGAATGAGTTGGCTCATAGTGGATTAGGGTGATGTTACGGTACAATTAATGCATCGATCTATAAAAAAACAACTCAGGAATATTCATGGATCAGAACTCCTTAACCATTGTGGTGCCTGCTTATAACGAAGGAAAAGCGTTGCCCGAGACCCTTCCCGCCATGCTTGAATTTGTTAAGGAAAGGCATTGGAAATTGATTGTGGTGAATGATGGATCCAGGGATGATACCCGGGAAATTCTGGCTGGTTTTGAACAGAATCCTCGCCTGAAAGTAATTCATCATAAAGTTAACCGCGGGTATGGCGGCGCGTTGAAATCAGGCCTGGCTGTAGTGGAGACTGATTTTGCAGTCACCTTTGACGCGGATGGGCAGCATCAATTGAATGATATTCCCCGCCTTCTGGCAGTAATGATGGAACAAGACGCGGACATGATCGTTGGTTCACGCCAGCGCACCAAACAATCACATTGGTACCGTGAGCTTGGCAAATGGATCATCCGCCGGATAGCTGCTACTCTGATGCCCATGCACCTAAAAGATTTAAACTCCGGGTTCAAACTCTACCGCACATCAATAATGAAATCGTATCTTTCCATATGCCCAAATTCGATGGCATTTAGCGACGTCATTACATTGATTTTCCTGAATCAGAAACACAAAGTGCTCGAGGAGCCTATCCAGGTATTACCGCGAAAATCAGGTGATAGCACCATCAACACTGCAACCGCTTTTGACACAGTGCTTGAAATCATTAACTTAGTAATGTTATTCAACCCCTTACGAGTCTTTTTACCTGCATCTATTATTTTCGTCCTAATCGGACTGGTTTGGGGAATACCCATCATACTTATGGGACGGGGTGTAAGCGTAGGGTCCATGCTCGCAATCGTCACGGGTGTGATTTTCTTCGTGCTGGGTCTTATCGCAGAACAACTTTCTCAGATTCGTAAGAATATTAAGTAATTAATGTTCGTTATATCGTTTCTTGTCGCGTTGCTTAATGCCTTCCTTGCGATAGCTTTTCTTCGCATAAAATCTCGGGCAATATTCCTGACTGGCATATTCCTTATCTTTTGTACTCATATTGTTCTGGTTTTCTTAATTCTAGGAACCGTTGGCAACCTGGGAAGCCCGGGATGGTTTCTCGCTGTTCAGGTATTCTTACTCATTTTTGTTTTCGCGGCCTGGCTCTATAAAAATAGACCAGATATGATCGCATTTAAGGATAAGCTTTACTTTTCATCTCATGATCTATTGGCATTTATCAGGAAGAACCCAATACTTGCCATCTTTTCTGTTATTGTTTCCATAACTTACGGGGTCAATGCATACTTAATCTATGTAATCCCACCAAACAATAACGACAGCCATTATGTGCACATGGCAAAAATCGGCCACTGGATGTTAAATGGCTCACTCGATTATTACTTAACTCATTACTCTTTCCAACATTACTATCCATTCAATGCACAATCCATAATATATTGGACAACCCTATTCACAGAATCTGACCATTTTGCCGGTTTTGTTCAATTCGGTGGTGCGCTTTTTGGCGCATTACTCGTTTATATTTTAGCCCGCTCAATTCATCTTCGAGATAACCAGAGTTTTTTTGCTTCAATGGTTTTTCTTTCAATCCCGCAAGTATTTTTTGGCTCAACAACTACCCAAGTCGATTTGATCGTCGCTGCGTTAACCCTGGGCGCTTTTGTTCTGTTCTTTCATGGCATGATCAATCTCGATAAAGGAACAATTATCTTATCTGCCATTGCTTACAGTCTCGCGATTGGTACTAAACAAACCGCTATCTTCACTTTACCTGCCTTTCTCGCTGGTATTTTTTGGTATTGGTTTAAGGGAACCAGCTATCGAAAGTCCATACAATCCTGGCTTGTTGCAATCATTATCTCGGGAATACTTCTGGCTTCCAGCAGCTATATTCGGAATTTTGTTTGGTTTAATAATTTCATGGGACCCAATGAACAGGTTGAATACCTGAGCTTAGAAGATACGAACCTGGGAAAAGCCTTTTTATTGAACACTAGTCGGTTGTTATACCAATCACTAGATAGCACAGCTCTTCCTCCAATTCTAGAAGGTTACATTTTTAGAGGTAAAGCGCATCTTGCCCAATCGATATTCGAAGCGATTCGTTTTCCCCTGGATACCGATGAAGGTATTTATCCTGACAGGCAGATAAAATTTGATTACATGCGCCGCCCCGCTTTACAGGAAGACAGCAGTTGGTTTGGATTGATAAGTGCGATTACACTGCCAATATTACTCATTTTAAGTTTTTTTAGGGGTATTCATTCAAAGAATGTCCCCTTGATAATAATTCCGCTAACCACAATTACTTTTCACCTTTTTGAATTCTTCATCAGACCCGGTTGGGATTTTTACTTGAGTCGAAATTATTTAATTCCAGTAGCTATTGCTGCTCCGTTATTCGGGTGGCTCTATCGAGACACAAAACGGCATCATTTGCTATCAGCAATCATCATGATCCTCAGCGGATATATGCTGATCAACATGGTTCTGAACAATGAATCTAAACCACTAATCGGACGCGATGCCATCTGGAACCTGACCCGCTCCGAGAAAATCACCCTGCAAGCCCGGATGCTCAGAACCCCCCTTGATTTTGTTGAGCGCAAAGTACCAGATGGATCAACCATCGGATTATCTCCAAACACAATGGAGTATCCATATTTTGGTGAAAGGTTTACCAGGAATATAACTGCTGTCAAGCCAATAGAGAATATCGAAAATCGAGAGTGGCTTATCGCGAATGAAATTGATTATTTATTGGTAAATTACAAATCAATCCCAGATGAACTTGCTATACCATTCGATCCCGTCTTGTCAGATAACGAATGGGGACTCTACAAGGTAGAATAATCTGTCAATCTGATGGAATAAATAATTCAATATTGTTTTTCTTATCCAAATAAATGGATTGGTAATTCTCCAACACCGGTCTGCTGACGTATCGCACCCAGGCGTTATTCTCTTCGTTAAAATCATGAATATCGGTTTGCTCGTTTAAGTTCAAAGGACCCGAGATAATCAGTTCAAATCTCTTGCTTTCCAAATCCTTGTAAAATGATTGAAAGTACCTGTCATTTCCAGCCATTGCCTGGTCCATCATGTATTTTTTCTCAAACTCGGGGATCAAATCAATATCAGAAATTTTCCCAAACGTGAGCAGCTGACGTTGATCCATAAATAGAATCTCTCCGTTTCCTTTCCGTTTGTCCACTTCTGAAGTAATTCTTTCAATAGTCTGATCAATTGTTGCAGCTTTCGGGAGGCTTAACGGACCGCCTGACCAGGTAATGCTATAAACCGGTACTATTACAGCGAGCACAATGAGGGCAATCTGAAAGGAATTGAGTTGAAATGAGTTGTAGACTTCTGTATTGCTTAGCAACAAGGAAAAGACCAACAGGAGAATGGCAAAATACATATCCAGATTATGCAGATTGCTGCCTCCGCCAATCTTAGTACTAGCAACAATCCCGGCGACCAATAATCCCACTATCGTGATCAACGCCCCAGATTTTTGCCAGAAATCCAATTGTGATTCCTTTGAGAAAACACGCCAAAATGTGACAGCGAGCATTGCTCCGGATGCAATTAGACTTCCCAGCAGAATACCGAATGAATAAGTAGAGTTGGGCAGCAAGCGATACCAGAGCAGAGGCTGGGATGAAATCATCTCTCCCTGTGTCGCGAATACTTCTCCCCAACTCACCAGGGCACCGGGGATCAGTCCGGTTAGTATACTCAAACCAGTGGGAATTAAGCGTTTGATCCAGGACCCGCTGCGTTTCGGGTAGAAAATTAGCAGATCAGCCATCCCGGCACAAGCAGCTATTGCCAGAACCCAGGTAAAACGGCTTAACCCTGCGAATAAGCTTGCGATAATAATTAATAGATACCGCCAGTGCGATGACATGGAATTTGTTAGTGCCAGAACTATCAGGGAGATAGTAAGCGTTGGATAAACCGGTCCCTGATTAAAAAACAAGGCGGTACCAAAAACTGTGACCCAGCGAAAAACAGGAGTCTTGAATTGCCTTCCCATCAACCATCCGAGGATCAATCCGGGAACTATATAAAGAAGCGCATTCCAAAGCCGGTGAGCAGTTATCGGCAAGCCATCTATTAAGAAAGGCAATCCCCACAGACCATATCTGCCTGGAGAAAAATAATTCGGTTTGATTACTCCATCATATTGATATAAGTGGTTGCCAAAAATTAGTGAGTAATCATAAAAACGGTTCCCCTCTGACCATGACAGCGAAAATGGATACGATGTGACCCGGCTCAGGTAGTCACCAGTCATGAGAAGAAAACCCATCCAGGTGAGGTTTAGGATAAACACCCTACCCGCTCCCCACCGAACGTTCCACTTTCCTGCACCGAATGAAAGAAGCAGAGCGCCGAGAAGAATCAACTCAGCCCGTAAGGCAATCCCCTGGGTGATATTGAGGTTATCCAACCAATAGAGTAATGCGGGGATGAAAAAAGAAACTATTATGGCAACGATTAGAATGGCTGCATTTCTGGATTCTTTATTTGCTAGCCGAAAGATATGTGAAGGTTTTTCAAAGCTATACCAAATACCTGCCATTAGGATGGATTGGAATAGAACGGCTACATAAAAGTAAACTCGCCATGTGTTATCCAAGGGCATTGCTAATTTGAATTCCTGAAGCGCTTTCAACAAAACCCAGGAAATAATAGACAGAACAATGTCATTGAGAGTTATTCTCTTGAATATTGTTCTCCAGGCTCCTGTCAGAAAAATTCTAACAACCAGAACCCATCCCAACATAACAAGTGGAGTTATCCACGAAAGAAGCAAAACTCTCAATGGGGTTACCTGAATTAATGCAAAAACAAGTGCAACAAATCCCAGCATGACAATAACTGATTGCTGCCACCAGATTGCTTTTTGACCTGCTTGTTCAATTTTCCGAAATTTGAAGATATTCCAAAGACAAGACCATAATCCACAAGCAAATAGGATAAGGAGTATTCCCCATCCGACTTGAATATAGCCCGTAGGCAGCTTGAAAACACCTGGTTGTTGGTTTGCATACCCTTCAATAGCGGCAGGCATCATTATCCCTGTCGCAACGAGGAGGGGAATAATCCAAAAGGCTGCCTTACTCAAGTGTCTCATCCACAGATTCTTTCTGCACGTACTTCCCCTTTACAGCATTCCATAAATCGCGATCCTGGATGAGGAAAAGTAATCCACCTATCGCGCTCACACTCAGAGTAACAAACCTGATCAGGATGGCAGAAGTCAGCGCTTGATCGTAACTCATTCCAGCTTGCATTAACAATAAAGTATAACTGCCTTCCTGAACGCCAAGACCATTGATTGAGATTGGAAGTATTGTAACAAAATAGGTGAGGATCGCGATAAAGAATACAACCGACATACTGATAAACGGATTGAGACGTTGAATGAGAATCCACTGTGACAGAATGGTAAAGAACAATGAGCCAAAGGAGATACAGAAAATCAGAAACAAAGGTTTCGCTTTAAACCAGGGTTTTATTGAACGCAAGTAATCACCCAGCCAGGTGCGGAGGCGCTCAGGTAGTTTTGCATAGATAACCGAAGATGAGCTCAGAGGAAGATGCCAGTTCTGGAGTAATTCTGCCGGTTTGAATATTAATACCAAGGGTATCAGAATGATCTTGCTCACCAGACTGAAGATCCTGTCTGCAACAACCGTAGAAATTCGGATGGATTTCTCACCAATGGGAGAATTGAGCGTGATCCCGGCGATTTTGACTAAATCACCACCAATCGTAGTGGGTAAAAAATTCGATAGAAACAGGCTATAGAACATAAGCCGTATGAGATACCAGGGAGAAATGTTAATATTTACCGTTCTGATCAGATAATACCATCGGAAGGCGAACAATATATTGGCAACAATACTGGCTAGAATAGCAAGGAACAACCCACCAACAGGATATGATCGCAGTATTCCTCCCAGATTCTGCCAATCAAGATTTTTGAATAGAAAATAGATAAGCACAATCGGTACAAGAACCCGGAGTACTATAAATATTTTGCTTATGAAACCTGATTTTTTCTGCATCCTGTCAGATTGGTTGTTTTTACACCGGTTTATTTGTAATCAGGGCACTGGATAAGGCCTGTTCATACCTGACCACAATCGACTTTAAGTCAAAATCATTCACCAGCTTTAGCGATTCCCGCCTGGCATCTGCCAGTTTGGTTTCATCTGTGAGCAGATCGCGTAAACCATTCGAGAAACCCGCACTATCATCAGGCGCAAACTGATAACCATTTTGCCCGGGTTTCACCAGGTCCGCCCATCCGCCTGCGGTACTTGTCACCAGAGCCAGCCCTCGTGACATTGCCTGTATACCCACCACAGGTAGTCCCTCCGAAAGAGAAGGCATAAATAAAACATCACTTTTACCGAATTCCTCCACGACAACCTCTGGCGTCAACCAGCCAGGCAGATCAATCCGATCAGACAATCCACTATTCCAGATTTCCTTTTCCATATCCGCTCTCAACGGACCATCGCCCATCATCGTACAATGCCAATTGATATCCTTCAATTCATTGAGACTGCGAATAACCTGAAGTGGATTCTTCTGAGGGACAAATCGGCCGGCAAAGACGATTCGTGGTGGATGATGTGTTGAAATTTCAGGAACAATGTCGTCATTCAGGGTAATTCCGTTAGGTATGACCTGCATCGGTATGGGATAGATTTTTTGTGCAAGGCCGCGGGTGAATTCGCTTACCGCGATGATTTGCCGGGCATTTTTCCATATGGGAGGGGTAAGTGGTTTAACCAGTTTGAACCATCTATC
>CAZRKL010000009.1:5104-37501 GCA_964600595.1 uncultured Leptolinea sp. | reverse complement strand
CCATGGTACCTACATTCAGATGCGGCTTCGACCGGTCAAACTTTTGCTTCGCCATACATCACTCCTGTGAAGAATAACTCATAATAATTTCTAAATTTTTAGCCATTAATGATCTTCTGCGCTACCGAGTCTGAGACTGGAGCATAGTGATCAAATTCCATTGAAAATACCCCGCGTCCCTGTGTCGCAGAGCGTAGTTCCGTGGCATAACCAAACATTTCTGCCATAGGAACTGTTGCTGATGCAGCCTGGGCATTGCCGAGGCGTGGTTCCATACCTAAAATGCTTCCACGGCGTGCGTTTATCTGTCCGAGCACATCGCCCAAATACTCTTCCGGGACGACCACTTCCACTTTCATGATCGGCTCCAGTAAAACCGGCGCGCCTTTTTGAACTGCTTCTTTGAACGCGAAGAGACCAGCCAGTTTGAATGCCATTTCGCTGGAATCTACTTCATGGAATGAGCCATCGATAAGCATAATCTCAATATCGGTTACCGGATATCCAGCTAATACACCTGTCTCGGCCGATTCGCGAATACCTTTTTCAATCGGGTTGATGTATTCCTGAGGGATGGCTCCCTGTGTAATTTTATTTACAAAAACAATACCTTTACCGCGGTCTGTGGGGGTTGCGTTGATCACCACATGCCCATACTGACCTTTACCACCAGACTGCTTGACATATTTGTAATTAACTTTGGTGACAGGTCTTGAAATGGTTTCACGGTAGGCTACCCGTGGGCGGCCAACATTAGCTTGTACCTTAAACTCGCGAAGCATCCGATCAACAAGTACATCCAAATGAAGTTCACCCATGCCGGCAATTACTGTTTGACCGGTAGCTTCATCAGTCCGTACACGGAAGGTTGGATCTTCTTCCGAGAGTTTCCGTAACGCTTCTGCCATGCGATCTTGATCTGTGGTGGTTTTGGGTTCAATGGCAATGTGAATAACTGGTTCGGGGAAGGTAATGCTTTCAAGTATAACCGGATTGGATGCGTCACAAAGTGTATCACCGGTAAATGTATCTTTTAGCCCAAGGATGGCAACGATATCTCCTGCCAATACTTCATCAATATCTTCACGTCGGTCAGCATACATTCGCAGCAAACGACCTACCCGTTCCCGTTTACCTTTAATCGGGTTGTAAGTCATCACACCCTGATTTAAGGCACCTGAGTAAACACGCAAGTAAGCCAGGCGCCCAACATACGGATCAGTCACAATCTTGAATATTAATCCAGAGAATGGTTGATCGTCTTCTGATGTCCGAATAATGGATTGATCATTGTTGGGATTGATGCCGGTCACTGCAGGAATATCTGCCGGGGATGGCAGATAATCAATTACAGCATCCAGTAAGGGTTGCACGCCTTTGTTTCGCAGAGATGTGCCGCAGAAAATCGGTGTTGCTTTGTTTTGAAGTACAGCGACTCGTAAGGCAGCTTTTAACTCGTCAATGCTGATATCTTCACCTTCAAGGTACTTCAAAGTGAGATCATCATCCAGCTCGACAATATGCTCAACAAGTCGGGAGTGTGCATCCTGTGATTGCGCCACAAGGTCGGCGGGTATTTCGGTAATGACCGGTTCACGCCCCATGTCATCTTCCCAATAGATGGCTTTCATCTCAAGGAGGTCAATCACACCTTTGAATTCAGCTTCACTTCCAATGGGAATTTGCATTGCGATTGGGTTGGCTCCCAGACGCTTGCGGATTGATTCGATGGTGTTCTCATATGAAGCACCAACGCGGTCAATCTTATTTGCAAAACAAATCCGGGGTACTGCGTATCTGTCAGCCTGTCGCCAGACTGTCTCACTCTGTGGTTCCACACCCTGGACAGAGTCGAAAATGACCACACCGCCATCCAGTACACGCAAAGAGCGTTGAACTTCTGCGGTGAAGTCAATATGTCCGGGGGTGTCGATGATGTTGATCTGGTAGCCTTTCCATTCAGCAGATACAGCAGCTGAAACGATGGTGATACCACGTTCCCGTTCCTGTTCCATCCAGTCGGTTACTGTGGTGCCATCATCTACCGAACCAAGTCGATATGTTTTACCGGTATAGAATAATATTCGTTCGGTAGTGGTTGTTTTTCCGGCGTCAATATGGGCAATGATGCCAATATTGCGATACCGGTCAAGGGGAAACTTACGAGCCATCCAGATCTTCTCTTCTTGTTTTCTAAATTACATCCGGTAGTGCGAGAAAGCGCGGTTGGCTTCAGCCATTTTGTGAGTTTCTTCGCGTTTCTTAACAGCAGAGCCGGTATTGTTATACGCATCTAATATTTCGCTTGACAGTTTTTCTGAGAAAGACTTGCCATTACGCGAAGTGGATGCATCAATAATCCAACGCATCGCCAGGGTCATTCTGCGGGAAGCAGGAACTTCCATGGGGACTTGATAAGTGGCACCACCAACACGGCGGGGTTTTACCTCAACGGAAGGACCGACGTTTTTGAGTGCCTGTTCCAATACTTCATGCGGTTCCTTACCAGATTGTTGTTTGACCATATCCAGGGCATCATACATCAGTCTGGTAGCCAGACTCTTCTTGCCACGGCGCATCATACGCGCAATAAACATGGTGATGTATAAACTCTGATACCGTACATCCGGTATGATAACTCGCTTATCGGGTTTTGCTCTACGAGACATGCAGCTTACTCCCTATCCAAGAAAATGGGGTTAATTAATTTGCTTTTGGACGTTTGGCGCCATACTTGGATCGAGCCTGCGCGCGTTTGGCAACGCCGGTTGTATCCAAGGTGCCACGGACGATGTGATAGCGTACACCCGGAAGATCTTTAACACGGCCACCTCTTACCAGAACCACAGAGTGCTCCTGGAGTTGGTGTCCTTCACCGGGGATATACGCGGTCACTTCGATACCATTAGACAAGCGTACACGGGCAATCTTCCGCAGAGCCGAATTCGGTTTCTTGGGTGTCATGGTTCTCACCACGGTACAAACACCACGTTTCTGCGGCGCGCCTTCAGATTGGCGAATGCGGCGCTGTTTCATGGAATTCAATGTATACAGCAGCGCAGGCGCCTTACTCTTGGCTTTTTTGGTTTGGCGACCTTTTCTGATCAGTTGGTTAATCGTGGGCACATCAGCCTCCCAGAAATTTGATTGCGAAAAATTTCGCATTCGTTACTTTTCATAAAATGAGACCATCGCAAGTGATGATGGCCTCACCTGGTTTGCCTGAATCTGAATGGGTAAGGTTTTTTGGTTACCGCAATGCACTCAGGACGACGGCGAACAATGTTACCACTTTCGCCGTTGTACGTCAAGGAATCTAGACTTATAGGTCGGAGAAATCACCCAAACCCAGTAAGCCCGTTCCAATCTTCGGGGGACGAATTTTCTCTTCATCCTTGCCGAATTTGATAAGATCATCGCCTTCGGTGACAGCTTCCACTGCCAGACCGAGGCTTTGGAGTTCTTTAACCAGTACCCGGAAGGATGCAGGGATGCTGGGTTCTTCAATCTGTTCGCCTTTTACAATTGCTTCATACGTGTTGACACGCCCGGTTACATCATCTGACTTGACAGTCAGCATTTCCTGGAGTGTATAGGCAGCGCCATAAGCTTCCAGCGCCCATACTTCCATTTCACCGAAGCGCTGTCCACCGAATTGAGCTTTACCACCCAAAGGCTGCTGAGTGACAAGGCTGTATGGACCGGTGGAACGGGCGTGTACTTTATCTTCCACAAGGTGGTGCAACTTGAGCATTGTCATAACACCGACGGTAACAGGTTGATCAAATTGTTCGCCCGTCTTGCCATCACTAAGTGGCTGCTTGCCAAGAGTGGGAAGCGGGATGCCAGTTTCCACCATAGCTTTTTCTGCTTTTTCCCTTAGAGCAGCGCCTTCAAGTTTTCCGGCGTCTTTATCAAGCGATTTTAACCAGAGCTTATAGCAGCAATCGATCGCTGCATGGTCACGAAGCAGCCGTTCTTGTGAACTGAGCTGGCTTACATCGAACGCCATAATTCTCTCAGGATCATAGCCATAATCTTTCAGCCATTCCTGTAAATTAGATCTTCGGGCGTAGGTCTTTTCTGATGTCAGTCGATATACATCATAACCACGCGGGCCAAGGAATTGTTCGAGGTAAAGCAGACGCACTTCATCATCATCTTCAATCGCGTCGGGCAGATACTGCTGTTCGCGGATCCATTCCCAACCTTTTTCAGCAGATTCTTTCCACGCCTGATCAATCAACCACGCGCGGGCGAGTTCTGCTTCAATTTCTTCTTCACCAGCCCCATCAAACACCGGGGTAACTGCGCGGAATCCGAGTTTTTGTGCAGCCCAGCCCAGATGTGTTTCGAGCACCTGTCCAATGTTCATACGACCGGGTACGCCTAATGGATTCAGGATGATATCGACCGGGGTGCCATCATCCAGGAAGGGCATATCTTCCACCGGAACGACTTTGGAAACAACACCTTTATTACCATGGCGTCCCGCCATCTTATCGCCCGCAGTAATTTTTCTGCGCTGGGCGACAGCTACGCGAACCATCCGCTCTACACCTGCTGCCAGGTCAGTATTATCTTCACGGGTGAATTGTTTGACATCGACAACTTTTCCGCGCTCTCCATGCGGAATGCGCAGGGAGGTATCTTTAACATCACGAGATTTCTCACCGAAAATCGCCCGCAGAAGTCGTTCTTCTGGTGTTAGTTCTTTCTCACCTTTGGGGGTGATTTTGCCTACCAAAATATCATTCGGACCTACTTCAGCGCCAATGCGAATAATTCCGTATTCATCCAAATCTTTGATGGTGTCTTCACCCACGTTGGGGATATCGCGGGTAATTTCTTCAGGTCCCAGTTTGGTATCACGGGCTTCTACTTCATATTTCTCGATGTGCACTGAAGTGAAGCGGTCATCCTGAACCAGTCTTTCAGAGATCAGGATCGCATCTTCAAAGTTGCCACCTTCCCATGAAACGAAAGCAACTACCACATTTTGACCAAGCGCAATGTGGCCGCTGCTGGTTGAGGAAGAATCTGCGATGATATCGCCTTTGCGTACCCGCTGACCTTTTATTACTGCAGGTCGTTGATCGATGCATGTACTCTGATTGGAACGCTGGTATTTGCGCAGGTTATAGGTTTTATTTTGATTATCTGCATTGCGGATAATAATTTGTTTACCAGTTACCGATACTACCTGCCCCTCTTCTTCAGCGACAACAACCTGACCTGAATCAAGAGCAGCAAAGTATTCCATTCCGGTGGATATCAATGGAATATCCGGATTTACCAGCGGAACCGCCTGAGATTGCATATTTGAGCCCATCAACGCGCGGTTGGCATCATCATGCTCCAGGAAGGGGATTAATGCCGCTGAAATACCTACAACCTGGTGTGGAGCAACATCCATATAATTGATGTCTTCAGGTGGCAGGAATTTAAAATCGGAGTGGAAACGGCATGAAATTCGTTCATCTGTGAACTCACGCTGCTCATTAATGAGCGCGTTCGCCTGCGCGATGACAAATTTGTCTTCGCGGTCTGCAGAAAGGAAGTCGACAATATCTGATACGTATGGGTAAACCAATACCTGGGTGTTGTCGAGTTTTTTAATCGTCTTGAATGTGCTTTCAGTAACCCGTTCACCTTTAGTGAGGATCACCTCGCCGGTTGTCGGGTTGACAATATCTGCGCGAAGTTTTCTTCCGATAAGCATCGGGTCATTAGGTGAAAGCCACTTGATTACGCGGCGGTAAGGTGTTTCAATGAAACCGTATTCATTCACTTTTGCAAAGGATGCCAGACGACCGATCAAACCAATGTTTGGACCTTCTGGTGTTTCAATCGGGCAGATACGACCATAGTGAGAATGGTGCACATCGCGGACATCGAACCCCGCTCTTTCTCTCCGTAAACCGCCTGGTCCCAACGCAGAAAGCGTTCGTTTATGGCGTAATTCTGCCAGAGGATTGGTCTGGTCCATAAACTGAGAGAGTTGGCTGGAGCCAAAGAATTCACGAAGCGCCGCCACAACGGGGCGAATATTCACCAGGTTTGCAGGTGAAGGTTCATCCTGCTCGCGAATGGACATTCGTTCTTTGATAACCCGTTCCATTCGACGCATACCAATACGGAGTTTATTCTGAATTAATTCTCCAACCGTCTTCACCCGTCGATTGCCAAGATGATCTATGTCATCTTCGCGCTCATCGCCATTGTTAATGCGGATCATCCGCTTTAACAATTCAACAATGTCCTTCTTGGTAACTGTACGATGAGTAACGGGAATAAATTCCTGCAAATCCAGTTTTTGGTTGAGTTTGTAGCGGCCAACCTTTTCGAGGTCATAATGACGCTGATCGAATAGCTGCTCTTCCAAAAACTGCCGTGAATTATCTAATGTGGGCGGATCGCCAGGGCGCATGCGCTTAAAGAATTCAATCAAAGCAGCTTCGGCTATCGTCTTTCCATCAGAAAGATCCCAGGCGGGTTCCTGCTTTAGTGTTGAGGTGATGAATAATCGATCAGGGTTCTTATCTACATCCTTGAACAGATCGATTAATTCTTCATCGCTGCCGGTTGAAAGGAAATCAGAACCTGTTCCGTCTTTAACCGCGGCGAGCGCGCGCAGGAACACCGTAATGGGTACAGTGCGCTTGCGGTTAAATTTGAGGATGATGTAATCGTTCTTGCGTGTTTCAAATTCCATCCACGCGCCACGATCTGGAATGAGTTTTGCCATCGCCAGTGGACGACCCGTGGCTCTATCAACTGCCGCTTCGAAATACACACCTGGCGAACGGATGAGCTGAGAAACTACCACACGCTCGGTTCCGTTGATGATATATGTGCCTTTTTCGGTCATCTCAGGAAAATCGCCCAGGAAAATTTCCTGAACATTGGGAGACGCCACTTCGGATCCCGCGAGAAGTACCTTCACGTATAAAGGTGATGCGTAGGTAAGGTCTTTCTCGACACATTCTTCCATGGTGTGCTTGGGCGGATCGAACCGGTAAGCCAGACCAAAATCTTTGGCTTCTTGTGTCTCACCCGGGAAATAAAGTTTCATCCCTTTGTTGTAGCTTTCAATAGGTGAAAGCTCGTTAAATAAATCGTATAAACCTTCCTTTTTTAACCTCTGGAAGGATTCTAGTTGAACTTCAATAAGTTTTGGCAGCTCTAAACTGACAGGGATACGCGCATATGATTTGGTTGGTAAATCCGACGCCATTCGCTTCTCCTGGTTGAAATAACCTGGGGTTTGATTGTTTTTCCGATTAAGGGAACGATGCCCATAAAATGCAAAAGAACATTATATCGAATAGGATAATATATGTCAATATTTATAAATAATGGGTTATGCCATTCCTCGCCGATTCGGAAACGTTTTACCGGTGATAATCCGGCAATTTACCCGATTGCCCCCTGTAAATAAGCTTTAGTTCGATCTTCGCGAGGATTCTCAAATACTTCCTTCGCCGGTCCGCTTTCAACCACCTCACCCAGATACATGTAACACACATAATCTGCCAGGCGGCGCGCCTGCCGTAAGGTGTGGGTGACAAGAACCACGGTATATTTTTCTTTCAATTCCATTAATTTCCCCTCAATATGCTGGGCAGATATGGGATCAAGCGCTGAGGTTGGTTCATCCGCCAGAATAACCTCCGGTTCAAGGGCGAGACCTCTCGCGAGGCATAAACGTTGTTGCTGCCCGATTGACAGGGATGTTGCGGGAGTATGAAGGCGTTTTGCCACTTCATCCCACAATCCGGCCATTTCAAGGTAATGCCGCACAATTGGTTTCAGATTCTTGCTATTATTCACCCGGTGAATTCGCAGCCCGTAGGCAACATTTTCATAAACCGACATCGGCAAGGCGAATGGACGCTGGGCAAGTAAACCAATTCGTGTGCGGATTTCTGTCACATCCATACCTGGATCATAGATATTGACTCCATCCAGCATTACTTCGCCTTGAACATGAGCGTTATCATCCAAATCGAGGAAACGATTTAGACTGCGCAGCAATGTGGTTTTTCCACAACCGGAAGGACCCAAAATTGCCGTGATCTGCCCGCGGGGAACATCCAGGCTGACATTTTTCAAGACCTGAGTCCGATCAAATGAGACATTAAGATTTCGAATGCTTATGTGGGTTTCCATTGACCACCTATTTTACTGAGAATTTTGAAAGGCGAGCCGCAAGAATACGGGATAGAATGCTGACTGCCAGAATAATAATCGTTAGAACCAATGCGGCGGCGTACGCGCGTTGCTGCACTTCAGGAAATGGCGTAGAGAGTTGGAAGAAAACCGCCAGCGGTAATGATGCTGTTGGATCGAGAAGCGAAGTTGGAATTCGGTCTGTATATCCCGCGGTGAATAGGACGGATGCAGCATCACCAATTCCACGTCCAAAAGCGAGTAAAACTGCAGTCATGAGCCCGGGTAACATCTGGCGCAGCACAACCTGAAAGGCGGTCTCGAGACGGGTGGCACCGAGCGCGTAAGAAGCGTGTTCCAGATCCCTGGGCATTAACCTCAACACTTCATCCATGGAACGCACCATAATGGGGAGCTCAACAAAAGCCAATGTGATAATTCCTGCAAGTAAAGAAGCACGCATTCCCATTGCAAGCATAATTGTGAAACCAAATGCGCCATACACTATAGATGGCACCCCCCACAATACATCCAACGCCAGACGCACACCCATTGCCCAGCGCGATTTTCTTCTAATATAAGTATTCAATCCTAAAGCAATCGGTAATCCGGCAAGCAAAGCTAGAATGGTTCCACCCAGAGCTAAATAAATGGATCCGATGATGGCATTAAGGATCCCACCTTCTTTACCCAGGTAGAACCCTCCCTGGGGTACTTGTGAAATCATCGCCCAATTTAGTGCAGGGAGGCCTTTTATCAGCAGAGTTAATAAGATCCATCCCAGGCTGCCACCCACAATAAGCAACGAGAGGTACATCAATGCCATCACAAACACTTCAGTAATTTTCTGTCGTGATAGTTTTCTCATGCCATTGACCTCATCATCATCCTGCGTAAGACAAAAGCGGCAATCAGATTGAAGATTAAAACAATTATGAGCAGTAAAAGAGCGGCGCCCAGCAGGGCAGCATCATACATCGGAATAGACATCATCTCCCCATAATTGTTCGCAATTAACGCGGGGAGTGGATACGCGGCATCAAAAATCGAAACCGGAAGGTTGGGGACGTTTCCAATGACCATTAATACCGCAATAGTTTCACCAAAAGCGCGGGAAGTTCCCATTACAATACCAGCAATTAAACCCGTAATTGTCTTAGGCAAAACAACATAACGAACTGTTTGCCAGCGGGTGGACCCTACCGCCAGAGATGCTTCATGTAATCCTTTGGGAACAGTCCGCATCACCTCGTAGGATATCGCAATGATGAAAGGCATCACCATCACCGCGAGAACCAATCCACCCGAGAGAATACTGTAACCGGTTGGGTTGTTCGATTGAAAAAAGCCAATGGATGGAAAAGTTTTCTCAAAAAATGGTCTTAATGAATTCTGAACCCAGGGCACAATTACCAGAACACCCCATAAACCATAGACTACTGAAGGGATACCTGCCAGAATATCAATGACCGGTTTGATGATAGTGCGGGTGAAATTTCGGGCGTATTCAGCCAGATATATGGCGGTTAAGACACTCACAGGAACAGCAAACACCATCCCTACCAGTGTCACCCAAATGGAACCGCTGATAAATGGCAGGAAACCAAATTCCCCTAACGAGGGTTTCCAGCTTTTACCCAGCAACAATTCATTAATGGGTATCTGTTCGAGGATAGGGTACGCTCGAATAAACAACGCAATTACGAGAGCTACCAATATCACTGCCGGGAATGTTGTCATCAGTTTAAACCCGCTGGAAGCCTGATGATCCTGGCGTAGTCGGGAGACCAGAGTACTTCTGGTCTCCCGTTTATTTAATGAGTTTTCTTTGGAAGGTAAATCCATGCCTTATTTCAACAGATCCTGAGAAGATTTTAATTGTTCTGCAGTTAACTCTACGTAACCCGCCTCGTTAACAAAACTCTGTCCATCTGCCAGAATCCAGGAAATAAAATCCATGACAGCACCTGAAGGTTTTCCTTTTGTAACCAGATAAAGCGGACGTGCAGGCGGGGAAGGATATCTATTTTCAGCCACCGCTGCAACTGCATCATCCTTGTTTGAAAGAACCTCTTCAGAATCTACCTCTCCATTTTCATTAACATCCAATGGGAGGACAGCTGCACCGGCAACCGGCAATCCTGTTTTTGTGTCGTAGGCGTAATTCAGGTTATTATACCCAATTCCAAGCGGGTCTTTGATAACTGCTTCCAAAACACCGGGGTCTGCATTTACCCCAATTCCCAGCAGTTCTTCCTGGTTTTTACCGCCGACATATTTAACCCACATTTCGGCAGCGCCGCACGCATCAGAACGCGTGTACACATGGATTTCTTCTATAATTTCTGGTTTGCCCAGAACCTGTCCCCAGGTGGTTATCTCACCCGTTAAAAAGATTCCTGCCAGAATTTCTTTCGTTATACCTGTCTGCATAAGGTCTGCCAGATAGGGATTTTTATCAGATATGGTTCCAAATACAGCGTCTCGGGTGACAGCAATGCCGTACGCACCGAGGTCAACCTCTTCTGGTGATATTTCGCGTGACACCATGCCAATATCCACTGCTCCGGCTATCGCATCCGCCATTCCCTTGCCGGCGCCCCCTGCAGAAACATCTATGCGCACATCAGGATACAGTTGTTGATATTGATCTGCCCATTGAACCATCAACGGGTATAAAGCAAACGCGCCTGAAACCGCTATCGTTTGTTGCTCCTTGTTGTTGCTCTGCTGGGCTCCCGCACATCCAGCAAGCATCGAAAGCACAATTAACATTACCAAAACCAAATACAGCTTTTTCATATAACTCTCCTAGTTGGTTGTTTCCTGCGGATTGTTGTGCACCACCTCCGCAAGGGTTTCATTATCCAGGATATCTGCGATCGCGTTTCGCACCCGGAACATGACTCTTCTAAGCCCGCATGTATTCTCATCCGGGCAGTTACAGGGTTCATAAGCAGTCTGGCTAACACAACGAATGGGAGCCAGCGGTCCATCGAGGATTCTTATGATTTGACCCAGCGTAATTTGATCAGGGCTTTTGGATAGATAATATCCCCCATTCACCCCCATGCGACTACCTACCAGACCCGCATTTTTGAGATTCAACATGATCTGCTCAAGGAATTTAATGGGAATATTTTCGCGATCCGCGATTTCCTTCAGCTGAATATACTTCTTTCCGGAAGACCACGATGCCAGATCAATCATAGCCCGCAATCCGTATTCACCACGTTTTGATAGTCTCATATGCGATATCTTCTATAATGTCTATTGATTTAGTCGTATATTACCGAACACAAAAGATCCTGTCAAGGGTTATTCGTAAATCAATTTTCAATGATTGAATTCTGATACAATGGGGATGTGAACAAAAGAAAAGGAATAATCTTTAGTTCTATTCTCTTCCTTGCAGGGCTGGCTTTGACAGCTTTGTTTCTCCTCCAGCCTGTTACAGTGATCCTGAATGGCAAGCCTGCGTCCCTCAAATCATTCGGATTAACTCCCGGAGATTTAGCCAATAATGCTGGGTATAGACTGACTGCTGGAGACCAGATACAACCCTCCGCGGAGTCGTTGTATTTGGGGGGTAACCCCATCCGGTTAAATCAAATTTCTGCATACCTGATTTATTTAGACGGAGAGCTTTCATCCATTTACGCGGTGGATCCGATTCCTGCAAATGTTTTATTATCAGCCGGGATTCGCATCTTTCCGGGAGACCGGATCCAGATTGATGGGTTGGAAGTAAACCCGCAAATTACACATGGATGGAAAAAACAGCATACGATCCAGTACAGACAATCCCATCCCTACCGGCTCATATTACCGGATGGATCAGCAAGACTGGCTTCCTCAACCTTGACAAAAACTGAAGACATTCTGTGGGAATTAGGTCTGGGGATTGAATCTATCTCTCTTCAATCTGTGGATAGTTTCGAGGGAGAAAACGAGAATTTCCCGGCAGAAATCAAAACATTCAGAGTCATCCTTCCTTCCCAATACGCCACCACTGGATCATCCAATACCAGAATCGCAGAAGAATATTCAGGAAGGTTGCTCGCCAGCACCGGTCAAGCTCCACAAGGTCTGGATGCCTTCACCAATCAGAAAGCATCTGAGTTGACCTCAGAAGGTGACCTTCGTGTTCAGCATATTGAAGAGACACTCACAATCAGTCAGAAAAGTCTTCCTTTCCAAAAACGCACCGAGATGGATGACACGCTTGAGTTGGATCAACAAAAGGTGACACAATCTGGTCAATATGGAGTAGCAATGCAATTAACCCGGAGGCGTTTCAGGGATGGTGAGGTTATCGCTGAGAATGTTGAAAAAGAGACTGTGATCCAACCTCCTGTCGATGAGGTTGTTGGTTATGGAACAAAAATTAATGTTCGCACCCTGGATGCGGGCGGCAAGACCATTGAGTACTACCGTGCCATTTCCATGTACGCCACATCCTACTCACCCTGCCGGTCCGGCACGAGCAAGTGCAGTTATGGTACCGCCTCTGGAGAGACTGTCCGTAAAGGCATCGTTGCGGTAATTCCCCGTATGTTTGCGTACATGGCAGGGCAGCAGGTGTATATACCCGGTTACGGGTTTGCCATTATTGGTGATACAGGC
This sequence comes from uncultured Leptolinea sp., assembly GCA_964600595.1. Taxonomy (GTDB): domain Bacteria; phylum Chloroflexota; class Anaerolineae; order Anaerolineales; family Anaerolineaceae; genus DAIOEK01. Next base: position 24,703 of record CAZRKL010000009.1, on the reverse strand, counting down.
GGAGGCATTCCAGGAACAAACTGGATTGATCTGGCATACACCGATGAAGAATATGTGGGTTGGCACTCGTATGTTACTGTGTATTTCCTAACCCCTATTCCGGATAATATCTTGTACGATATTAACTGACATGACTAATCAGCACCCCAACCATAACCTGGAAATTCTGCCACTCAATATCCCCACGATTCTCAGACAGGCAGATATTCGCCCCAGTAAAGGATTGGGGCAAAACTTTCTAATGGATTCTCAAATATTAGAGAAAATTGTCCGCTCCGCTGAATTATCCAGTGATGATCAGGTTCTGGAAATTGGTCCGGGGTTGGGAAGCCTAACAAGGCATTTGGCGTGTCAGGCGAAAGCGGTCACGGCAGTCGAGATAGATAAAAAGCTATTCCCCATCCTCAGCGATATCATGGAACCATTTCAGAACGTCAGGTTGATCGAGGGTGACATTCTGGAAATTGATCCAGCTGATTTGATGGAAGATTCAGGGTATATTGTGGCGGCAAATATTCCATACAATATTACATCTGCAATTATTCGTCATCTGCTTGAATCTCCCCGTAAACCCGCTCGCATCATATTGACCATTCAGCAGGAAGTTGCATCCCGCATCTGCGCCCAGCCAGGTGATATGAGCCTGCTCGCGTTAAGTGTGCAGGTGTTTGGGAAACCCAAAATTGAGTTTCGTATTCCTGCCGGTGCGTTTTATCCTCCGCCTAAAGTAGATTCAGCTGTTATTCGTATCGATCTCTATGACAAACCAATTATTCCAGTGGATATGCTCGACAAATTCTTCCAGGTAATTAGAGCTGGTTTTGCTCAGAAACGAAAAACCCTCAGAAACAGCCTTTCACAAGGACTAAATAAACCGGCAAATGATGTATCCAGCTGGTTGACAGATTCCAGCATCAACCCCGACCGTCGGGCAGAGACACTATCTTTGCAGGAATGGAATTCTTTGATAGAACGGTACTAATATTTATAAAAAAAGCATCCGTTTACACGGATGCCCTTATGACTTTTTTAGGTTTATTCAGATTTGATGAATTTTTCCGCTGGATACCCGCAAACCGGGCAGGCAGCTGTTGGTTTCCCAACATGGGTATGACCACAGATCGGGCAGATATAGTAATCAACTTCTTCCTGTTTAGAACCGAGTGTCTCCAGCGCCTGCTTATAGAGAATTTCATGTTCCTTTTCAACTTCCCAGGCATATTTAAACGTGCGAGTTGCTTGTTTTTCACCTTCAGCTTCAGAATTCTGAATGAATTCCGGATACATACTCACGACTTCGTAGTTCTCACCTTCAATTGCTGCTTGTAAATTTTCTTTCGTGGAATTTATCCCGCCCATGGCTTTAAGATGATTGCCCGCATGAATTGTTTCCGCGAGGGCTGCTGCCCGGAAAAGTTTCGCAACCTGCGTATGCCCTTCCTTCTCAGCGACTGCAGCGAAATGATGATATTTTCGCGAAGCCTGTGATTCACCAGCAAATGCATCTTTTAAATTCTCATTCGTTTTACTCATACCATTCTCCTCTTTGATAGTTCTTTATGGATTTCGAGCAAACGCCAAACACGGATCGCTGCTTCGATTTGTATCTTAAATGACATCTTCGATTCTCCCAGCTTCCTGTCGGCAAAGTAGAAAGGAATTTCCACCATCTTTGCGTTAAGCAGATAGGCAACATAATTCATTTCCACCTGGAAGACATAACCATTGGATCGGATTTGATCTAATGGCATTCGTTCCAGTAATTCCCGTTTCCAAAATTTAAAGCCACCGGTGACATCTTTTATAGGGATATTCAGAATCGTGCGGGAGTAAAAATTACCAAAGCCAGACAAAGCTTTCCGCCAGGCTGGCCAGTTTTCGTCAAGGCTGCCTCCAGGGATATATCGTGACCCTAGTGCGAGGTCTGCTCCCCGTGAAAGGGCATCATACAATGGCTGAACTTTATCCACCGGGTGAGAAAAATCGCAATCCATCTGGCCAATAATCTGTGCCCCATGATCCAGTGCGTGTTTAAAACCGGTGATGTAAGCAGTACCCAAACCAAGTTTACCAGTGCGGTGCACGACATCCACTCGCCCGGTTTCACGCTTTAATCGCTCAGCAATATCGCCGGTTCCATCGGGGCTGTTATCGTCTACCACGAGAATTTGTAACTCCGGGATGGGCAGATTTAATAAAGCGGAGACCATCAGGGGAAGGTTCTCCGCTTCCTTATATGTTGGTATGACAATGATTAACGACAAACAATACCTCGGTTATAGCAATTTTGATAGATCTTCCGCCGCCCGACGCATATCAAGAAAGATCAATCCCAATTTGGCATGATCCTGAGCGAGCGCCGTGAGAACAGCGTCTTCGCCAATATTCATGATAACAACATAACCGTGATTGCCTTTGATATACACCTGCTCAAGGCGGCCTTTACCCAATTCACGGGTAATTTTTTCCCCCAAACCAAGCATCGCGGCAGACATTGCCGAAACCCGGTCTTCTTCAGCATCCGGTGGAAGCGCAGAAGCTATAGTAAGCCCATCTACACTTACAACAGCAGATGCCTCGATATCCGGTGATGAGGCTTGTAGTTCACGCAATCTGTCAACCATGAGCTGGGAACGATTCTTTGTCACGGCTGTACTCCTTTGCTCGGCATAAAACAGGATTCAATCATCCATAATCTAGCATACCCGTTGAAAATCGTCAAGCTGAAATCTCTCTGGATTATCATCTACAATTAATTGTGTTAGCAAAATTCTTTGATAAAATGAAAAAACGATCTGGTAATAATTAGTCATAAAGAGTAAAAACAAAGAAGCAGGAAATTTTAAATGAAAATCTTTCGTAGCTTATGGGTGGTGATACTGACAGCGGTCGCCATCCTCCCCCCGCAAAACAGCGTGGTTGCAGAAACCACATTAGATACAATCGAGACGTATACTGGTACATCCATCTGTTCCCCTGGAGCTGTTGATTACTCCAACTGCCTTGTTATGGGGCCTGCAAAAATTCAACAGGAATGGGCAAGCAAGGGTGTTAACTTCCCACTCAGTGGATTACCCGCTTACACACCCGATGAATCTTACAACACACTGCCATATTATTACGCCAAGATCAACGCGGATCCCAAACGTGAAATCAGATTATTCTCCAGCCTGGATGATGCGATAAAAGCAGAAAACCAGACCGGCAGTATTCCCGCCGGTGAAACTCGTTGGGTGGCATATATTACACGCGCTGATATTGATAGCGCCCATTACGTACAAATTCCTGATAGTTTTGAATGGGTCAGGGCTTCACCTGCATCCATCTCATTTTTCCAGGGTCTGGCTTTCTTTCGCACACCTGATCATGAATTTGGCTGGCTTGCAGATAATACTGCCAGCCATGTTGCGCCAAGTCTCGAAAGCGCACAGACCGGAAAACAATATTATCGGAATGATGTAGTTGAGATTTTCGGAAAAGGTAGAGGGAACGAGGCTGACTGGTACCAGATAGGTCTGAATGAATGGGTACTGAGTCGCTTTGTGAAAAAAGTAACCATCAACACTACTCCCCCTGAGGGTGTGACCAATAACCGTTGGATTGAAGTGAATCTATACGAGCAGACGCTGGCAGTTTATGAGAACAACCAACTGGTCTTTGCCACAATGATTGCAACAGGGTTGGATCCATTCTTTACAAAGCCCGGATTGTTCCAAATTCAACGCAAGCTGGATACGGAGCGCATGACAGGTGCTTTCGAGGCTGACAGGTCTGACTATTACTACCTGGATAAAGTTCCCTGGACGATGTACTTCGACGGTGCACGGGCGCTGCATGCGGCATATTGGCGGACGATGTTTGGTTTCCCGCAATCACATGGATGCGTCAACCTTTCACCCGGAGATGCTCATTTCTTGTTTGATTGGGCTAATGAAGGCGATTGGGTGTATGTATGGGACCCATCCGGTCAGACACCCACAGATCCATCCAAGTATGGTGAGGGGGGAGCCTAACCACAGGCGCAGCTAAGGCAAAACCCTTACGAGCATACTGGTCGCAGCGATATCATCTGCGGTAAAAATATCCTGAGCTCGAATGATGAGCCTGACATAGGCTGACCTTGTTACATCAACCTGATATTCGTATTTAATCCATTCATACTTGAGAGAAGCCTGAATAATCGAAGGTTCTTCAAATCTGGCAATCATTTCGCCCTTCGGATTAACGAGTTCCACAACCAACCGACAATCTACTCTGCATCTCACCGCACCTTCTACCAGGATCTTTCCATCTTTCAAGTTTTGATCCGCATAAGGACGGTACAATGCGAATGGTTCCTTTAGATTGTCAGAGTCGGCAAGTTCCTCTTCACCCACTTTAAGCAGTACCAGATCTTCTGTCGCCAGAGCAGTTAGCCGCTTGTATTCATCCAATGTATAGATCACAAGACGGGCAGATTCTGCAGTAACCCGGGCAGGAAATTCTATCATTTCATTAATCGAAGTCCTGCCTCCGGATGCATAAGCTCTATCCCATATTTTTGAAACCAATATTTCGCCATCTTCTCCGATTAATAGCATGAAGATCTGACCTCGCGAGCCAGTTGCAACGGTCATATTCAGGTTGAATGGTGAAATCACCCGAGAGATCGATCCGGGTGAAAAGATTTTAATCGGCGCATCATGAATTGGGGGTGTGGGCAGTGTTGCCGTTGGAGTAAAAGTTTTCGTTGGACGGGGAGTCCAGGTATTACTGGGGGTTCTGGTTGGACGGGGAGTCTTCGTACTGGTGGGTGTTCTGGAAGGTGTTCCCTTAGTTTCCGTGATTGCTGGAGTTGGCGTGCCAATGATTGTTGAGACGATACGGGTGCTCGTCATGGGTGATTTGGTAGTGGGTTTAGTGGGTGAAGGTTTGGGAAACTCTGTTGAACTTTCCGCGTTGAGGGTCTTCGCAGAAGTTGCGGTAGGTCCAACGCCTGCTGTAGATGTGGTTGACATGCAACCGGAAATTATCAGCGCAAAAATAACGAGCAGGAACAGCCCTTTATCAGCCTTTGTCCAGTCATTCATCGCTAATCATTCAGAAACCAGAGAATACTTCTGGATGGTATCCTGAAGCACCTGAATTGGAACCGGTTTAAGGATGTATTCTACCGCTCCGTTATCGCGGCAAAGCGTGGCATCATCCAGAGTTGCTCCTGCGGAGAGAATTACAACAGGAATATCCCGAATTTCATTGTCTTCTTTTATTTTTCTAAGTAATGAAATTCCATCCAAATCAGGCAGCAACAAATCGAGAAAAATCAAGTTTGGCTGATCTTGCCGGATTAGTGCAAGTGCTTCTTTCCCATTCTTTGCGAGAACCGCCTGATAACCCAGCAATTTCGCCACCTGACCCATCAGGTTCAATGTGTTTTCATTATCATCGGCGAAAAGTATTTTGGTCATAATTCAACGACAAGGTTATCAGGATGTTAGTTTTTTTTCAATATTTTCCCCTGCAGGAATAAATGCTTAAGCTTGCAGGGGAAAATCATAAATTTTACAGATTATAAATCTCGCTGTATTTTTGATTTAGATAGCGTAGATAAGGTTCAGGAGTGATTTTTGAACCTGTGATCCGCATTACCATATCCTGGGGATCAAATTTTGCGCCGTGAGTGTGCACTTTTTCACGGAGCCAACCCAGCAAGTCGGAGAATTCACCATTACGAATTTGTGAATCGATGGCAGGGATATCTTCGTGGATCTTTTCCCATAATTGAACAGAAACCAGGTTGCCCAGAGCATAAGTCGGGAAATAACCCATGCTTCCGCCACTCCAATGAATGTCCTGTAACACTCCCTGGGCATCATCCGGTGGAACAACACCAAGGTAATCCTTCATTTTGCTGTTCCAGGCATCGGGCAGATCCTTCACCGCAAGTGTACCTTCCATCAACGCAATTTCCAATTCCATACGAAGCATGATGTGCAGGTTGTAGGTGGCTTCATCAGATTCCACGCGAATCAACGATGGTTCAACCTTATTGATCCCGCGATAGAAATCCTCCAGGCTCACATTACCCAGAACGTCACTGAAAAGGCTCTGGAATCTGGAATAAAAGCATGTCCAGAATTCCTTTGAGCGCCCCACCAGATTCTCCCACATACGAGATTGTGATTCATGAAGCGCCATGGAGGCACCATTCATCAACAGGGTCCGCCGGAGGGCAGGGTTGATGCCCTGCTCATAGAGGGCATGACCACATTCATGCATGGTAGAGAAAAGCGCAGATGACCCGCTATTGGGTAGAAAGCGGGTTGTAATCCGGACATCATCTGAACCAAAACTGGTAGTGAAGGGATGCGCCGCTTTATCCTGCCGGCCGCGCTTCCAATCGTATCCAAACCTGCTGATGACTTCCACCCCGAAATCCCACTGTTTCTGTTCATCCAGTGTGACCTTCAAGAAGGAGTCGTTCACCTGCGGTTTTTCAGAAATTGCCTTGATAAGCGCAACCTGTTCTGTTCGCAGTTTGCCAAAAATCTCCTGTACTTCGCTGGTCTTCAAACCGGGTTCATAATCATCCAGCAATGGATCGTAGATATGTTCATAAGGTTTAAAGAAATCCGCATATAGCCGGCGTAATCGAACAATTTTTTCAAGGTGAGGCTGGAAAATCGAAAATTTTGACTCTGATCTGGCAGTTACCCATGCTTCCTGACCAATCGCGGTAACCTGTGCAAATTCTGCTACCCATTCTGAAGACACGTTTTTCTGTTTTTTGTATTCCCGATTCGCCACATGGATCAATCGTGCATCATCAGAATCTGAGGCCAGACTGTCTGCGTATGGAAGTAGGTCCTTAAGCAGAGAACCAATCTCATCACTAACGAACTTATCGTGGGTGATTTTTGCTAAAGTTGATAGCTGGTCTCCTCTTGCCTCAGCTCCTCCCGGTGGCATATATGTTTGCTGATCCCATCCCAAAACTGCCTGAGCACCGCCCAGGTCGGATATTTCATTGAGTAGTATTTTTAATTTTGCAACTTTTTCATCCATAATATCTCCACGAATTACGCGACACGCCAGCGCAGATTTTCACCCTGAAGCGCTCGGGCAATCTCGCTGGATATATCTTCAGCAGCTCTCGCCTGTGCTTCCACAGTCTGCGCGCCAATGTGGGGTGTGCAAACCACTTTCGGGTGAGCGACAAGATCAGTGAGTCCCGGTGGTTCAGTGGCAAAGACATCCAGGGCTGCACCAGCTACTTTTCCGCTGTTAAGGGCATCCAAGAGTGCTCCTTCATCAATGACTCCGCCACGCGCAGCGCAAATGATATACACGCCCTGTTTCATCTTTGAAAATGCATCTGCGTTAAGGATATTTTTACTTTCAGCAGTCAGAGGTATGTGCATGGTAATCATGTCTGCTTGCTTAAGTAGATTTTCAAGTGTTACCGGTTCGGCTCCCCTTGCTTGAATTTCATTTGCAGGAATTAGCGGATCGTAACCAAGAACCTTCATATCAAATGCAGCAGCTCGTTTGATCACAGCGGCGCCAATCCTGCCCATGCCGATAACACCCAGTGTTTTTTGAGAAAGCTCCGCCCCTTCAAATTCTTTCTTCAGCCATTTTCCATCTTTCATGGATTTATCAGCGCGTGCGAGATCCCGTACAGCAGCAAGCATTAATGCCAGGGTCAATTCTGCAACTGTAACCGTTGTAGCCAGGGGAGAATTGACAACAATTACCTTTTTTTCTTTGGCTGCAACAAGGTCAATGTTATCCACCCCAATGCCCGCTCTGCCTACAACCTTCAGGTTTTTTCCAGCATCGAGTACAGCGGCCGTTACTTTTGTTCGTCCGCGGACAATTAAGGCATCGTAGTCGCCAATGATAGTCATCAGCTCATCCGCAGAGATTCCTGGACGATCATCCACTTGAGCGATCTTTTTGAGGATTTCCTGACCATTAGACTCTAACCCATCGGTGAGCAAGACTTTCCAAGAACCCATAGATCCTCCTATTAATTTGCAAATAGTTTATATGAGATACTTCTAAATTGTACACGATTATCTGGGAGTTAATTAAAAGACCTGCCGCTGAGTATTCAGCGGCAGGTAATTATGTATTTTAGTTATTCATACCGTAAGGCTTCAACCGGAACCAGGCTGGCTGCCCGGTTGGCAGGATACAGTCCGAAGAATAATCCTACCGCGGTAGAGAATACAGTCGCGAGCAGAATTGAATCCAGGCCAACTTTGGGATTGATGGGAGTACCGCTGGCAGCTGCAATCTGCCCCACCACAACTCCAATCAGTATGCCCAATAATATCCCGATAATGCCGCCAAACATGGAAAGCAGAGACGATTCGGTAAGGAATTGGATCAGGATATCCCGCCTTCGCGCACCAAGCGCTTTACGCAACCCAATTTCACGGGTCCGTTCTGTTACAGATACCAGCATGATGTTCATGATGCCAATCCCGCCGACCAGCAGGGAAATTCCAGCAATCCCACCCAGGAAGATTGTAAGAACTCCGGTGATGGTCTTTGCTGTGTTGACGATGTCATCCTGAGAGAACACCGTGAAATCATCCTCACCAATACGGGTCATATGGCGCGCGCGCAGGATATTCGCAACTTCGTCAGAAGCAAGCTTGACAGTATCGGCGCTGGTTGATTGGACCAACAGTAAGTCGATCGCTTCTGTATTCCGCCTTCTTATCAATCGGGTACCCGCTGTGTCAAATGGAACCATGATCAGGTCATCCTCACCACCAAAGGCGCTGCCACCCTTTTTCTCCAGCACGCCCAGCACGCGAAACGGATGACCGTCTATGCGGATGTTTTCTCCGACAACTCCATCCACGCGACCGAAAAGTTTTTCTGTAATTCCGGAACCCAATACAGCAACGGAAGCGCGAGACAGGATATGCTCCTCATTGATCAACTCACCCTCTATGGTGTTATAGGAGCGCATGGACTGGTAATTCGGAGTAATCCCCTGCACGGAGGTGGATGATTTTTCACCACCATAGGTAACATCGACAGAACCCTGAATAACAGCCGAGACATCCTGCACATTGGGCGCAGCGAAAGGATCAGCGATCGCCTGCATGTCAGAAAGTGTGATTGGTTTTGGATTTTGGATACGAATGTTTTGATTGCCCTCAAAAACGAATAAGAGGTTTGTACCGATACCACTTATCGAACCCGTGATCGTTTCCTGCGCACCCTGCCCAATGGACAGCATGGCAATGACAGCCGCAACGCCAATAACAATCCCCAGGATAGTCAACCCAGAGCGCATTTTATTGGATGTTAAGCTCTCAAGAGCTTCCAAGAAAGCCTGTCCCAGGTTCATGATTCCGCCTCCACCAATCCATCCTTCAATCGGATTACCCGTTTGGTTTGAGCAGCAACATTCGGATCATGGGTTACGATGATCAAGGTGGTTCCCCGCTCGCTGTTCAAATTAAGCAGCAATTCCATAATTTCCTTACCAGATCGGGAATCCAGATTTCCGGTGGGTTCATCTGCCATGATGATGGCAGGATCATTGACGAGAGCGCGGGCAATAGCAACACGCTGTTGCTGACCTCCAGAAAGCTCAGCCGGGCGGTGTTTAATTCTATCTCCCAGCCCAACCAGAGTTAATGCATCTTTTGCCCGGTCGATTCTGTCTTTACCAGCCCCTGCATAACGCATGGGTAATTCCACATTGCCTAATGCGCTTGCCCGAGGAAGAAGATTAAAGTTTTGAAAGATAAAGCCCACTTTCCGGTTTCGAATGGATGCGAGTTGATCATCCCGTAAATCTGCGACCGGCTCTCCATCCAGGAAGTACTCTCCAGAGGTTGGGTAATCCAGACAACCGAGTATATTCATCAGGGTGGATTTTCCTGAACCCGAAGGACCCATAATGGAAACAACCTCGCCGCGTTCGATACAGATGTCGACCCCATCCAGAGCTCGAACCTCGACCTCTCCCATTTTATAAACCTTGGTCAGCCGGGATGCTGAAATAACGCAATCTTTCATTGAATTATCTGCCTCCCATCATGAACATGCCACCCGGGCCAGATGTCAATTCGGGTCCGGGATTCAAGATGATGGCATCACCCACTTTTACATCACCAGATCGTAATTCACTGTAGGTACCATTAGATGAACCTAATCCGACTTCGATGGAAGTTGGAATATTATTATTCAGGATAAATACCACGCGTTTCCCATCGACCATTCGGACCGCTCGATTTGGAACCAATATGACGTTATCCAATTCAATTGTGGTAATCGTAACACCAGCAGTCATCTGGGGAAGGACTTTCGCATCCGCGTCAGATAACTCAACGGTGACCATAAAGTTAACCACACCGCTGGTAATTGTTCCAACCCTGGCAACCTCTTTTACAATACCGGCATAGCTTTTTCCTGAGATGGCATCAAAAGTGATGGTTACCGGTTGACCAATTTCGACTTGATTAATATCAACCTCACTGATTTCAACATCGATCAACAGGCTCGAAAGATCATCCATTCTGAATGCCTGTGTTCCAGCGCTAACCGTATCCCCTGGTTTGGAATAAACTTCGGTAATTGTTCCATTGAATGGCGCTTCGATCTTAGCCAGATTGATGGTTGCTTTTGCAGCAGCGACTCTTGCTTCTGCAGCGGCAATATCATCCTTATCGGGACCGTCCTTTAGTCTTTCCCATTCTCGTTTGGCATCCTCAAGTTGCTGTTTAGCCACTTCGTAGGCTGCCATATCCACATCATAATCAATATCAGAAGGTTTACTGACAAACCAATTCAGGGTCGCATGTTTATTTTGCAGATTCTGTCTGGCATTATAAAGATTGGTTTCTGCCTCGGCTCGTTTGGGATTCGCAGAAGAGAGGTTTAATGTCCGTTTATAAAGTCTTTCTGCCCAATCCACCTGCTCTTGAGCCAGAACCACCTGAGATTTCCAGTAGCGCTCATCCTCTGCAGTACCGCGTTTGTATTGATAACTATCGATTTTGTCCTGGGCATCTTCAAGTGTTTTTTGAGCATCAGCCACTGCCTGGAAAGCCTGAGCTGCCGGCAGATTGGATTTTAATAAATCTTCCAAATCTCGCTGGGCGCTTACATATTCAACATAAGCGTTTATTACATTCGCCGGCATTGAATCATTTTTTAGTTCCGCCAGGGTATCTCCCGCTTTAAGGGTTTGATCTACATCAACCATCACCTTGGAAACCGTTCCACTGGTTTGCCAGGAGAGGATTGCAGATTGATTGGAATGAACAGTCCCCGTCGCCCCCACAGAAGCGGTAAAGGTGCCTTTGGTCAGCTTTTCAGTCTGGTAATTAGACATCATTTGGGCTGCCTTGGCTTGCGAAGACAACACCGCATATAATACGATTCCTATGAGCACGACTGCACCAATGACGATCCACCACTTCTTCTTCATAATTACACCTTTTCTAAAAAATTTATCGAATTGATTAGGTTACCTAACTAGATGATGATTATAATCACCTTTATCACTTTTTTTTGCCGGAAGTATGATGTTTATGTTAATTCCTTCCCCAAATATATACGCTTGAATCACTGTCTGGTTGTGCTGTTTTATCCGGTTTTTAACTTTTTCTAATCCTTCTTTGGCATACTGATATATAGATAAACATGGTCATCAGGTACTCTCCTCTTCCAGGCATAATAAAAAGCATAATCACCTGTATCGTGATTGCAATCTTCAGCCATCAAAGTAACGCAACCCTATATTTACCTTCAGAGAGGGTCAGGTTATTTACCAGTGGGATGGAGTTTGATTACACAGTTTGGACATTGGACGCAGCTATTGAAAAAACCAGAGCCGATATCCTGAATGTGGAAGAATATTTGCCCCCTGAAAAGCAAAAAATCATTGTTCTGGAATATGTAGAGCTTATTCGGCAGAAAAAACAGCTTACAAATGAAATTAAGGATATCTACGCGAATCCAGCAGACAAAAATCCTGCTCTGACTGCATCTGAAAAGAATATCAGCCTGGCATGGATAGAGAGAAAACTGGAATTCTATGCACCTCTGGCAGAATCTATCCTCCAGCAGCAGCTATCAGAAGTAATCCATGAGATGGATTTATCCACACTCGGTGTGCCAATGCCCCCGGTAAGTTATCATGCAACACCCCTGCCCCAGGCATTGATCATCTCACCCCGGGATGTTATCAGGCAGGATGCGAATATTTCCCTTCAAACAGCACTGACCCTGGAACAGGTTATCGAACTGGAAGAGAAGGTTAGCCGCGACATGGGCGTATCTGCACTGATTGAGCAGATTGGCGGCGTGGGGACATACCCGACGATGGTGGAAGAGTCCTCTGATATTGTCTGGCTAACCGAAGTCATCGCCCATGAGTGGATCCACAACTATCTTCAGGTAACCCCCCTCGGTTTGAATTATGATACATCCGCGGAAACCAGAACCATGAATGAGACCACTGCAAATTTGGCGGGAAAAGAAATCAGATATGTATTACTTCTGAAATACTATCCGGAATTTGCTACGGAGCCGGATCCAATTATCCTGCCCGAGGAAACACAAGAAACTGCCGAAGAGAACGAACCCCCCATTTTTGATTTCCGCGCAGAAATGCACGAAACCAGAATAACCGTCGATGAACTTCTTGCCAAAGGCGAAATTAACGAAGCAGAAAAATATATGGAAGAGCGTCGGGAACACTTCTGGCAGAATGGATATGTAATCCGTAAGTTAAATCAGGCATATTTTGCCTTCCATGGCGCTTACGCCGATTCACCCCGCGGGGCTGCGGGGAAGGATCCGGTTGGACCCGCAGTAAGGCAGCTGAGGGCGCATTCAGAAGATCTTGCAGAATTCCTGCGGATCATCTCCCGCATGTCAACATTTGAGCAGCTTCAAAAAGAGTTATCTGAAGGTTGATGCTCACACATCATCCAATCCTGCGCCTAAATCAGGCATCGACTTTTCAATGGATTCTGGCGATTCACCTTTTTCCAGTCGGTTTACCACCTCATTGAATTCTTCCGGCAATTTCTCTCCCATCTCATCGCTCATTTTCCGCATCATCCTGCCCATACTAACCGGATCGTTTTCCATGCCAGCCATATCAGTATCAGGAAATTGATCCACCCGGCTGTCATCAGATCGGGCAACCCTTACTCTGTTAATTTTTCGCTGAATATCATCACTACCACAATGGGTACAAATTACAGTGATTGAACCATAATCCTGATAACTGATAAATTTTGAAAATTGTTTACCGCAAGTAAGGCATCTATACTCATATACGGGCATACTTCCTCCGCTGAACTTTTTTCGAATTATAATCAGATAATCATCTCATATACAGGATAATCCATGTCTGAAAAACCTTTATCGTTTGATCTGTACAACCCCAACCCATTGATGATCATTATTTCCGGACCTTCGGGTGTCGGGAAAGATTCGGTTGTCAAACGCCTTATGGAAAGAGATCCCTCTTTCCATTTTGTTGTCACAACAACTTCACGGGAACAAAGGGAACATGAGATTGAAGGCAAGGACTATTTCTTTGTATCCAAGGAAAAGTTCGAGAGTATGATATCCAACAATGAGATGATTGAATACGCCCTGGTGTATGATCAATATAAAGGCGCTGAAAAAAAGCAGGTTCGGGATGCTTTTGCCAGTAAAAAAGACGTGATTGTTCGGCTGGATGTTCAGGGGGCTGCATCTTACCGGAAGATGTTTCCGGAGGCAGTGCTAATATTTTTACTGCCCTGCAGTGAAGAAGAACTGATTTTCCGTTTGCGTGACCGGGGTACAGAAACTGAAGAAATTATCGCACTTCGGATGGCGACGACACGTAAAGAGTTGGAATATCTGCCAATTTTTGACTACATTGTCCACAATCCAGCCGGAAAGCTGGATGAAGCCGTCGATACCCTTCAGGCAATCATCAAAACTGAACACCATCGCATCCATCAACGCAAGGTAACAATATAAAATTTCGCACTTAGCCACTTATCAGAAAGCATTTCAATGACAGAACAGAATCCTCAAGAATCACCTCAGCCACATCAGGATACAGCAGAATACCTGCAGGTAAGACAGGAAGTTGTAAAACCCATTGTCACACGTTGGCTCATGGGAATTACAGTTTTTATTTTTGCATTACAAACAATCAGTGGATATGTCACTGGTTATGATTTCCCCTTCATTTTTGGCGGCAAAATAAATGAGTTAATTGTGCAGGGTGAAGTCTGGCGTTTATTATCACCCATTCTGTTGCATGGCTCCATATTCCATCTGGCTATCAATATGTATGCGTTGTATTCCCTGGGTTCAGCCCTGGAACCTCACTATGGTCATGCACGATTTATTTTGCTTTATTTGTGCGGAGGATTTGCAGGAAACGTCTTATCTTTTGTTTTTTCCATTAATCCATCTCTGGGATCATCCACAGCTATTTTTGGATTGCTTGGAGCTGAAGGTATTCTGATACTTCTCAACAAAAAGTTCTTTGGAAAGAATTTTAAAACCCTCATCCTAAACACAGGTGGAATTGCACTCGCAAACTTGATAATCGGATTATCAACCCCACGAATAGATAACTGGGGTCATCTGGGCGGATTACTGGGGGGAATTGTGTTCAGCTACCTCGCGGGTCCGATCTGGCAAGCCAGAGGATTTGAATCTTATGTTGAAATCAGTGATGGGCGAAAGAGCCAAAAGAAATGGATTGGTGTTGGAGCAGTGCTGATTGTATTCAGCCTGGTGGCGTTGTATCGATTTTTCGCTTAATATTTCAGGAAATTCTGAAAGATGCCCTGCAGGATTTTGCAGGGCATCTTTTTTGATTATTTTTCAAGGTTTTCAGCGTAATGGCAGGCTACCTGATGTCCGGGTGCTAACTCTCTGAGAACCGGTTCAGAGTCTGCGCAGTCAGGCCGTGCCCACGGACAGCGTGGGTGAAAACGACAACCTGAAGGAGGATTAAGCGGGCTTGGAACATCTCCCTGGAGGATAATTCTTTCCTTCTTCAAACCCGGAACCGGCATGGGAATGGCCGAAAGTAAGGCGCGGGTATAGGGATGAAACGGCTGGTTGAATATGGGTTCCCGTCCGGCAATTTCAACCACCTTGCCAAGATACATCACTGCCACCCTGTCAGAGATGTGTTCAACCACACCTAAATTGTGAGCGATAAAGAGGTACGTGAGACCAAACTCTCGCTGCAATTCTTTCAATAGATTCAACACCTGCGCCTGAACCGATACATCCAGCGCAGATACAGGCTCATCCAAAACCAGGAAACGGGGTTGCAGAACTAACGCGCGGGCAATACCAATCCTCTGCCGCTGACCTCCAGAAAACTCATGCGGGTAGCGCGTGGCGTGGTAATCTTCCAAACCCACCTTTTTCATGATCTCCATGACCAAATCAAAGCGGGTTTTGTTATTCCCTATGTTGTGAATTCTTAATCCTTCTGCAATAGATTCGCCAATCGGCAAGCGTGGATCAAGAGATGCGTATGGATCCTGAAAGATGATCTGCATATTTTTTCGCATCTGTTTGAGCGCATCGCCTTTCAGAGAGAATACATCTTCTCCGTTAAAGCGTACCTGGCCGCTGGTATGGGTCAGTAAACGGATCATGGTGTGACCCACTGTAGATTTACCACAACCCGATTCACCTACCAGCCCTAATGTTTCGCCCTCTTTGATATTAAAAGAGACGTTATCAACAGCTTTAACCTGGGCAACAACCCTTTTGAAAACCCCGCCCATAACCGGGTAATATTTCACCAGGTTGACGACCTCCACCAGATTTCGTTCAGGAGTAACAGCTTTTTCCATGGTATCCATCCCTTATCCAGCTTTCGTGGAGAGTTGTTCTTGTTTTAGGGGAGCAGAATGGCCAACTGAATCCTGATATAACCAACAGCGGGTAAGGTGTTTTGGATCACCCAGTGTCGGCAACAATTCAGGTTCAAGTTGGTCGCAAATTGTTAACCCATACTGCTCTTTGGCCTTGCAGCGTGAAGCAAACCGGCATCCTGATGGCATATCAATGAGATTAGGTACGTTCCCCGGGATAGCATCCAGCGTATCTTTAATTTCACCCATAACGGGTACTGAGGCAATTAATCCACTTGTGTAGGGATGCAGCGGATTCTTAAACAATGAAGTTACATCTGCCTGCTCAACAATTTTTCCGGCATACATAATCGCTACCCGGTCTGCCATTTCTGCAATGATGCCCAGGTCATGAGTAATCAATATAATTGATGTGTTGAATTTTTCTCTAAGGTTGCTCAGCAGAGATAGGATCTGTGCCTGGATGGTTACATCCAGTGCTGTGGTGGGTTCATCTGCAATCAGGAGGGTCGGGTTGAGTGCAAGCGCCATGGCGATCATTACGCGCTGCGCCTGACCACCCGACATCTCATGCGGGTAAGCATCCGCTTTCTTTTCTGCATCTGGAATGCCAACCAGACTTAACAGTTCCACTGCTTTTGCTTTTCCAGCTTTTTTATCCATGGTTCCGTGGATTTCAAATACTTCGACAATTTGATCACCCACGGTGAAAACCGGATTCAAACAACTCTGCGGTTGCTGGAAAATCATGGAAATCTGAGCACCCCGGGTTTTCTCCATTTGGTCTTCAGTTAAATCCAGAAGATTTTTTCCATTGAAGAAAATTTTTCCGCTTTCGATTTTTCCAGGCGGCTCAATCAGGCGCATGATTGAAAGCGAGGTAACGCTTTTTCCACAGCCTGATTCCCCGACCAACCCGAGTATTTCACCCGGGAAAACTTGAAAGTCAATATTATCGACTGCTTTTACTACACCATCATCAGAGTAATAATATGTGACCAGATTTTGCACATCAAGTAAAGGCTCTTTGTTATCCACGTTATTCACCTCCATGCCTTATTCTGCGGAACGCAAACGCGGATCAATTGCATCACGCAATCCATCGCCCAGTAAATTGAATGCCAGCACAGTAATCATAATGGCAATCCCCGGGAAGAACACCAGGTGCGGTGCTGTAAAAACCTGGTTACGCTCAGCGCCCAGCATGGTTCCCCACTCTGCCAGAGGAGGCTGCGCCCCCAGACCAATGAAGGAAAGGGCAGCGGCATCCAGAATGGCAGTTCCAATCCCCAGGGTTCCACGGACAATCAATGGCGGGATGGCGTTAGGCAGGATTCTGTTCAATAAGATGTGAAAATGACTCGCACCCAGCGCTCTTGAAGCTGAAACATAAGCATTCTCTTTAACTGAGAGAACGCTGGCGCGAACGACCCTCGCGTAGGATGGAATGGATACAATCGCAATCGCGAGTAACGCGTTTTGTAATCCTTTCCCGAGCACTGATACGATGGTGATTGCCAATAGCAACGATGGAAACGCCAGAAGCACGTCCAGAATACGCATAATCAAGTTGTCCAACCAGCCGCCCGCGTATCCGGCAATTGCTCCGAGAAGCGTACCAATGATGATTGCAACGGCAACCGTAGAGAAGCCAACATATAGTGATATCCGGGTGCCATAAATTACCCGGGTAAACTGATCTCGAACATTCCCATCGATCCCCATAAGGTGTTGTGGTTTATCGGATGGACAACCCAGCAAGTGGATGCACGGTTTATCACGACGCGTAACATCTTCTTTACCAATTAACACCTGGTCGGGCTCGTAGGGGGTCATAAGCGGTGCAAATATCGCAACCAACAGCAGAAAACCAAGTAAAACCAGACCAACGATAGCTGATCTTTGCTTGAAAATCCGGCGTAGAGTGAGCCGCCATAAGCTGTTCGAGCGGTAGTCTTTTATTGCAATTTTTCCGTTCACGGCAGTCTGTGCAGTCATAATTACTCCAACCGGATGCGGGGATCAATAAAAATATAGGATATGTCAACCAGTAAGTTGACAATGACATAACCTGTCGCAATTACAACGGTAAATGCCTGGATAATCGGGAAATCGCGGGCAGTGATTGCTTCATACAAAATCCGTCCCACACCAGCCAATCCGAAGATGGATTCAGTCAGTAATGCGCCTGCGAAAAGAATACCAAACTCCAACCCAATGATGGTTACAATCGGCAGCATGGCATTGCGCAGTGCGTGTTTTAGAATAACCAGGTTCTTTCGAAGCCCTTTTGCGCGGGCAGTTCGGATATAGTCTTGTTTTAGTACCTCCAGCATGGAGGAGCGTGTCATACGGGCAATAATTGCCAATGGAATGGTTCCCAGAGCGATGGCTGGCATAATCAGATGCTTGATTGCATCACCAACCAGCTTCCAGTTTCCGGTTACTATTCCGTTTAAAATATACAAATTAGATAAAAACTGAGCAATGTAATACTTGGCTGTATCAGGTTCAAGCTGCCAACCGAGCATCTCAAAAAATGGCACAGATGATATCCCTGCAGTCAGCCTGCCAGAAGGCGGCAGCCACAGAAAAGTATCTTTTAGTAACAACGCAAAAGTATAAGCCAGCATTAAGCCCAGCCAGTAAACCGGCATGGAAACGCCAACATTGGCAATAACCATCGTGGCTACATCTGCTGCAGAATTACGTTTTACAGCAGAGATGATCCCCATGGGGATACCAATCACGACAGAGAAAATCAAAGCCAGGAAACCCAGCTCGATCGTCATGGGTAATCTTTCAGCCAGGATCAACATTACAGGTCGGCTGAAACGAATGGAGGAACCAAAATCGCCTTGAATAATTTTCCCCATATAAATGACAAACTGTACAGGGATTGGTTTATCCAGACCATATTGTTTGGTAAAGCGCTCGCAAACATCTGCGGTAGCCTTTTCGCCCAACATCGCCCGACAAGGGTCTCCTGGAATCATGCGGGTGAGAGCAAATGTCACCAGCATTATTCCAAACAGGACCGGAATTGCCAACAGGATTCGACGGATTATATATTGAAACATGGGCTTTCCATCTGATAAGTTAGGATAATAGTGCAACGCGGGATAACCCCCCAGATTATCTGGATGATCCATCCCGCGTTGCGTTAGATCAAGTTATTACATGTTCTTCTGCCAGGTTATTCTGCAGGAGGCAGGTTGAGTAGATTGCCCCAGAGGGTGCTGAAGTATTCGAATGAACCAGTGTTACCAATGTGGAGAGGATTGGAAGCATCCCACTGAACAATCCATGACATAACTACATCATTTGCGTCAAGGGTTGAACCATCGTGGAACTTCACGCCTTCGCGCAGGTTGCAGGTCCAAACTGTCAGATCTTCGTTGGGGTCACAGGATGTTGCCAGACCAGGCAGTACTTCGGTTCCGCCCACTTCGTATGAGAGCAGGGATTCTACTACCTGTTCGCATGCGCGGAGGGATTCTCCATCGGTTTCATCGGCGCAGTACAGAGAAATAGGTTCAGCGTTCTGCATCCAGACGAAGGTGTCGCGGTCGCCAGCAGTGACAACTGAGAAGTTCTCGTTTGTCAAAGGAGCAGCGTGACCACCGGTGACGTCAGCGCGGTAAGCTACACCAGAACCGCCATGTGCAACTGGGACCATAGGAACCAGTTCCTTGATGGCGTTGTTGGCTGCCTCATAGAAAGG
>CAZRKL010000009.1:0-5094 GCA_964600595.1 uncultured Leptolinea sp. | reverse complement strand
ACATCAGCGATTGCGGCGCCCTGAACCAGGTTGTCGTAGATCTCAGGATATGGTGTACCAAACTGAGCCTGTGATTTACCAAAGTGGTAATCAAGGAAGTTGGTCACGTGCGGGTAATCAGCACCCCAACCCAGGAGATGTAAACCATTGAGCCGGCCATTGGCAGATTCGTCAATGAAGGCACCAGATTCCATGACTTCGATTTCAGCGTTAATACCAAGGTTTTCCTTGAGCTGAGCCTGAATATCGGCAGCAACCTGGCTAACCTGTGGCAGGTAACCGCGTACTACATCACGGAAGTACAGGGTGGTATCGAAACCATTGGGGAAACCGGCTTCGGCGAGTAATGCTTTGCCAGCTTCAGGATCAAACGCATACCATTCCTCGCCAACACAAGCGTTGGGGATGGCGCACGGGGTGAAGTGAGAAGCTACTTCAGATCCGGCGGGGTAGAAGGTGTCTACGATACGCTGGCGGTCAATACCCATGGCAACTGCCTGGCGAACTTTGACATTGTCAAAGGGCGGGAAGGTATTGGTCATACCTACATAGAAGACATTGAGGGCTTCGCGTTCTTTTAACTGGAGATTGGCGTCTGCTTCAATTACTGCGAAATCTTCAGGAGCAGGATTGTCGATGCCATCAACGGTGCCGGATTGAAGTTCCAGCAAACGGGCAGCTGATTCTGAACTCCATTTGAAGATTACGGTACCAACTTTGGCTTTCTCTCCCCAGTATTCATCAAAGCGCTTGTAGGTGATGCTATCGCCGCGATTCCAGGATTCGATCATATAAGGACCAGTGCCGATCGGTTTTTCAAGGATTTCGCGGGTAGTCATCGCCGTTTCAAGCCATTCCTTAGGTTGAACATGGAATGGAGTGAAGGCAACTTTTGAGGGGAAGGCTGGATCAGATGCGCAGAGGCTAATTTCGACTGTCAACGCGTCGACAGCTTTGATCTCTTTGATCAATCCACCATAATCACAATTCTCCGCAGCCAGACCCATGGGCTCAAAAGCAACCTCTGGTTCTGCAGGAGCGGCGGGTTCTGCCGGAGCAGGTTCCGCTGGTGCAGCTGGTTCAGCGGGAGCCGCAGGAGCGGCGGGTTCCGCGGGCGCTGCGGGGGCGGCTGGTTGGCAGGCAGCGAGTGCCATGCTTAGAACCATTACTAATGAGAATACGACGTACAATACTTTTTTATTCACTTTCTCCTCCGATTATTGTGTTTATTAATTATCAACTTTTCTTGGAACGGACAATAAGTAGGACACCACCTCCCTTTCACATAAAAGGTTAAAAGTATATTAGCACAAATTATATAAAGATAAAAATCACATGTCAATTATGCAATTGATCAATATTTAGAATACTGTCTCAGTATATAGCACAAATACTAATTTTCCATACCGAATCCGGTAAAAGAGGGTTAACTACACATGTAAGCATGTTCAGGGTATACTCACAGGAACATCCCCATCAAGGAGGCAGATCCATGAAACGAGCGGTGAGCATAAGCATCGGATCTTCAAAACGGAATAAAGCAGTTGAAATTGAGATTCTGGGAGAAAAGATCAGCATCGAACGGATTGGGACAGATGGCGACATGGACAAAGCTGCCCAGATGTATCGGGAGCTTGATGGGAAAGTGGATGCTTTCGGTGTTGGTGGCGCAGACCTGGGTTTGATGGTGGATCAGCACTGGTATCCATTGCACTCCGTCAGCAAGCTGGTAGCGGATATTCACATAACACCTACCGTCGATGGAACAGGTTTAAAAAATACCCTTGAAAAGAAAAGCGCTGCTGTCTTAAAAAAGATGCTCGGCGAAAAATTTGCCGGTAAAAAAGCACTGGTCATGACGGGTGTCGACCGTTGGGGGATGCTTGAGTCGTTTGTTAATGCGGGTTACGATTGCGTTTTTGGCGATTTGATGTTTTCTCTCGGAATACCTTTTGCTATAAGAAAAGTACGCTCGGTAAAGACCATGGCTGCTTTATTGATGCCGGTTGTTGGGCGTATTCCCTTCCATTGGGTTTACCCGATCGGTAAGGAGCAGGAAAAACGGACACCAAAATATCCGCAATGGTTCGAATGGGCGGATGTTATCGCAGGTGACTGTCATTACATCCGGCGCTATATGCCCCATCAAATGAAAGACAAAATTATCGTAACCAACACCACCACCCAGGAAGATATGCAAATATTCCGCGAAGCTGGTGTAAAGTTCATCATAACCACCACACCGGTATTGGAAGGTCGTTCGTTTGGGACAAATATGATGGAGGCAGCCATCCTAGCTGCCGTGGGACGCAAAGACCCCGTAGATTACGCAAACCCAGGGAATTATTTCAAGGAACTAGGTGAACACGTAGATCGAATTGGTTTTGAACCCCAATTCCTGGAGTTATCGTAGTGGATGCCATCATTACAGCCGGGGGTATCCCCTTGCCTGGGGATCCTTTATATGAATATACCCGTGGCGGTTCGAAAGCCATGCTGGATATTGCAGGAAAACCCATGATCCAGTGGGTACTGGATGCCCTCTGTCAATCTTCCCGGATTGAGCATCTGGTAATCATTGGGCTTACAGAACTGGGCGGATTATCCTGCACAAAACCGGTTACCTTTATTGCCAACCAGAAGGATATGTTGAGCAATATTAAAATCGGTCTGGATACAATCAAGAAACTTCGCAGTGGCAGTGAGTATGTTGTCATCGCTGCATCTGATGTGCCCGGGGTAACCGCCTCCATGGTAGATTGGCTGGTTGATACCATTGAAGCAAACCCAGCTGATTTGTATTACCAGCTCATCGAACAAAATGTTATGGAAACAACCTTCCCCACATCAAATCGCACCTATACGCACTTAAAAGGAATGGATGTATGCGGCGGAGACATCAACGCCATCAGAGTGGATATTGCAGACAACGTAACAGGTTTATGGGAGAAATTGATCGCTGCCCGGAAAAATCCGGTAAAACAGGCTTCCATTCTCGGTTTTGATATCCTGTTTGGTTTATTATTCCGCTCCGCCACCCTGGATGATTTTGTAAGAATGATCAGTAAGCGCTTAAATTTATCTGGAAAAGCGATTATTTGTCCATTTGCCGAGATTGGCATGGATGTAGATAAACCCCACCAATTGGAAATCATGCGTCATTACCTGAACCGGAGGAATGCGGCTTGAAATTGCGGGAATTTATTGAACGGGATGAAGCCATCTCTAAGAAATTTCAAATTATCGAGACGGATCACCGTCTCAAACCTCTGGCTGTCTTGTTCGCGCATTCTGGAGATTCATGGTTCTGGCTGGCAGGCTTGCTGGTAATATTTTTGACTTCATCCCAAGAGTGGAAATATCGTGCCCTTGTGATGACAGTCAGCTTTGTAATATTGGCTGTAATCGTCCTCTTCATCAAATTTACGGTCAGACGACGACGACCGGAAGGAGAATGGGGGAAAATATACAGGGCTACAGATCCACACTCATTCCCATCAGGTCACGCAGCTCGAGCATTCCTTTTTGCCATTTTAGCTTTAGGGCTTGGACCTGCCTGGTTTGGGATTATTCTAATTATCTGGGCACCGCTTGTTACATTTTCACGGGTACTTACAGGTGTTCATTACCTGTCTGATGTAATTGCCGGAGCAATCATTGGCATATTTGCAGGTATCGTAATCTTGTTGATCCTTCCTCAAATCAATTCTATTTTGATATGGGGACTTTCACTCGCGCAACAAATCTTGTAAGCTGCTGCTTATCAAAGAAGACCCTCACAAATTGTGAGGGTCCTTTTTTATTTTAATTATCGTAAGCGCGTTCGTTGAGGATACGGAAGCCTGGCAGGGATCCGCATTCTTTGCTGCAAGCGGGCAGGTACTTTTAATCCGGGTATCGCCAAATCTTGCTCAACCTCAGAGGCTTTTTGTACCAATCCCCAGCGGGATGCACCCAGATACAAGATTTCGAGAATTAATTCTCGGTAGCTTACACCATCCGCTTTCGCAATTACGCAGAGGTCGCTGAAATCGGGCGTAAGCCCGGGTAGAGAGTTGATTTCAAGCAGGTAGGGTCTGCCATCACCATCACACCGAAAATCGACTCTCGAAACATCGAGGGCATTGACAGCACGATGACCTTTGATGGCCAGTTCCTGTAAGACTCTTGAAAAATTCGCACTGATAGGCGCAGGGCATACAAATTGAGGAACACCTTTTTCGCCCGGGTAAAGTTGTTTGGCTGAATGCCCGTACACACCGGGGGTTACTGAATCGGCTGATTTTACTTCAAGAACAGGCAGTCTTCGGAAACCATCCCGTTGATACATCTCACCCTGAAGGGTATATTGTTGCGCTCCCGGACGGCCAAGTACTCCAACGGTAAACTCACGCCCAGAAAGGTACTCTTCAACCAGGGCAGGTTGTGAGTATTCGTTGATCACCCAATTTACACGCTTTCGCAGTTCGCTGGCGTTGTGGACGATGGATTCCATCCCCATGCCCATGCCAGTTCCTTCCCTGGCGGGTTTAACGAACATCGGAAACCGGAGTGTCGGATCAATCCCTTCACGCCCGGTTACAAATTCCTGAAAAGGAGCAACCGGAAGACCGCTATCACGCCAGATCCGTTTGGTCAGGGTTTTATCCAGGGTGACAGCATTGGTTGCCACTCTGGAAGCAGTGTAAGGGATATGCATCATCTCAAAGATGGCAGGTGCCTGAGCTTCACGTCCATCTCCGCCTAGACCTTCGGATATGTTGAAGCAGATGTCTGGCACGACATCTCTAAGAGTAAAAGGTAAATTTACATCGGCTGGGATAAAAACTGCTGAATGACCATCTGATTCGATTGCAGCCCGAATGGCTTCTATCGTTTCTTCTTTGTCAAATTCCGCGCCGGCATCGGCTGGACCTTCCGTGGGTAGTGATGATTCCCCCTTGACGTTGGCAACAACGGCTACCCGCCATGGTTTCACCGGTCGCGGCCTACTACTCGGAGGCTTTTCGCTGTCTTCCATTTCTGATTCAAATTTCTTTACTTCATCCATTGTTTACTCTCCTGTTGATAATAACAAATGGCTAGTATATAACC
>CAZRKL010000008.1:0-37986 GCA_964600595.1 uncultured Leptolinea sp. | reverse complement strand
TCATTGATCCCAAAATCCGGTTCGGGTATGTCAGAGTCCCAATCTGGTTCCAATGCTTCATTGTGCGGAGCGGGTGGAATGACCACCTTTTTGGTTTTTTGCTGAGGGGGTACCGGTTGCGTTTCCTGGGCAGGGGCATAGGTATTCGAGGGTTCTTCAATGGTATTGCCGGTCAGCATATCTTCTGACTTAATGCACTGAACAGCATCAACAAGGATTTTTGGGGAAGACCCGTCATTATCAGTTTTCCCCTCCACCACAATGACTTCATCTTCCTTAATTATCGGCGAACACTTATCCCAGGTGCGGGGGAATAAAACCAATTCGATTTCACCCTGCACGTCTTCGAGCGTAATAAAACCCATGGGCTTGCCCGTCTTCGTTTGATGAGGACGGAATTTTGTGACCAACCCCGCAACTTTTACCTTTTCGCCGCTCACAATGTCTTTTAGCTGACCTGAATAATGAGTAACTACCTTGTTCAGATAAGGTAGATAGGGCGTCAACGGATGTGCAGACACGTACAAGCCAATCAACTCTTTTTCCCAGTTCAGCATTTCACGCCGGTCTACATTCCTCACCGGTGGCAAGACGATCTCTTCAGAGACTCCATTTTCCATCCCGAATAAACTCATCTGACCGCTTTCAACTGCGCGGAAATGGGCAGCCGATACATTCACAATCCGGTCAAGCGCGTTGAACATTGCCTGCCGCTGTCCCAGAGTATCCAGAGCACCCACCTTAATCAGACATTCCAATGACCTCTTCCCCACAGCCCGCAAGTCAACCCTTTTGGCGAAATCAGTCAGATCAGAGAACTGTGTGCTGCGGCGACCTTCAACAATCATCGAGACCGGCGCCGTTCCGACATTCTTGACTGCCCCTAATCCAAACCGGATTGCTGACGGCAGATCGGGTCGATCTTCCACTGAAAAATCCCACTGGCTGTAATTAACATCCGGAGGTAGAACTTCTATGCCCATCGCGCGGCAATCAGCGGCGTATTCAGCAATTTTGTCAGTCTGGCTGGCAGATGCTGATAACAGTGCGGTCATGTATTCAACAGTGTAATGTGTCTTCAAGAAGGCTGTTTGAACAGCCACAACGCCATACTCGGCTGCGTGAGACTTATTAAAACCATAGCGGGCAAAGTTTTCCCAGTCTTCAAAGATGCCGCGTGCTGTTTCTTCAGGGATGCCACGTTCAACGGCACCCTTCACGAATTTCTCACGATGCTTCTCAATCGCTTCCTTTTTCTTCTTAGATATGGCTTTCCGCAGATCATCCGCTTCAGATGCGCTGTAACCAGCCAGGTCAATGGCTGCAAACATCACCTGTTCCTGGTAAATGGCTATCCCATAAGTCTCTTTCATGATTGGTTCCAGTGCGGGATGCCGGTAACTGACATCTTCCTCGCCATGCATTCGGCGAATGTACTGGGGGATAAAATCCATGGGTCCCGGGCGGAATAATGCCACCATGGCAATGACGTTGGCGAGGGTCCTTGGTTTCATCTGAACCAGCCAGCGCGTCATTCCGTTGCCTTCCAGTTGGAAGACTCCGGCGGTGTGACCCTTTCCAATGAACTCATAGGTCTCAGGGTCATCTGTGGGGATATTCTGCAAATTGTATCCCACACCGTGCCTTGCCCGGATGAGATCACATGCCCGTTGCATGATGGTAAGTGTAATCAACCCCAGAAAATCGACTTTTAATAACCCCAGCTTGTCAACATGCGCCATCTCATATTGGACAACACTTTTGATCGGAGAGTCTTCCGACCCATTTGTGGGTCGGTGCAGCGGGGCATATTCAACGATGGGTTTATCCGCAATGATCACACCCGCGGCGTGGGTGCCCGCGTTTCGTACGGTCCCTTCCATCTGCGATGCGGTATCAATCAGATTTCGGACTCGTGAATCCTGATTGTAAACATCCTGAAGTTCTGGTGATTCTTGAACCGCTTCCATCAATCCCATTGGCTTACCGGGTATGGTGGGAATCATCTTTGCAATCCGGTCAACCTCGGGGATGGGGATACTCATAACCCGGGCAACATCCCGCAAGGCTGCACGGGCGCCCATTGTGCCAAATGTAATGATCTGGGCGACCTTATCTGAGCCGTATTTTGTAGCGCAGTATTGCATGATTTTGGCACGCTTATCATCCTGAAAGTCCAGGTCGATATCTGGCATTTCAATACGACCCGGATTCAGAAAACGCTCGAAAATCAAACCATGATCGATCGGTTCGACCAGTGTGATATCCAGCGTGTATGCCACCATTGACCCCGCTGCTGAACCGCGAGCGTTATACCATACACCTTCCTGGGTGGCGTATCGACACAAATCGGAAACAATCAGAAAATAGGCATCAAATCCCATCTTGTGGATAACATCCAGCTCATATTCAAGCCTTTCCCGAATTTTGGGATCATTGGCTTTTGCGCCATAGCGCCGGTGAAGACCCTCTTCGCACAACTTGCGAAGATACGACTGCGTGGTGAAGCCTTCAGGTACATCAAATGTAGGTAGATGGTAGCCCTTCTTTTCCAGATCTACATGACATCTCTCGGCAATCAGCAAGGTATTGCTCAACGCCTCGGGCACTTCAGCAAAGATTTGCGCCATTTCTTGAGGTGACCGCAAATAGTAAGATGGATCATCCATCCTGAAGCGATCCGGGTCATCGAGCCTGGAGCCGGTCTGAACCGCCAGCAGCACATCCTGCAGCCGGGCATCATCAGGATTGATGTAATGCACATCATTCGTTGCTATATATCTCGCTTCGTAGCGCGGTCCTAAATCCAACAGCGCCTTGTTGATCATCGGCAATTCTTTGATATTGTGTTGCTGCAGCTCCAGGAAGAAGTTCTCCTTGCCAAAGATGTCGTAATACCAATCCATCTTCTTTCGAACCGCTTCCATCTCTCCTGTCACAACAGCGCGGGGAATTTCTGCAGCCATACAACCCGAAGTGGCAATCAAGCCCTCTGCGTGTTTTGCCAGGAACTCATGGTCAATCCGGGGAAAATAATAAAAACCTTCCAGTTGCGCAGCAGTCGCTATCTTAAGTAGATTCTGGTATCCAGTCTGGTTTTCTGCCAGAAGCAGTAAGTGGCTTGAATGCTTATCGATCTTACCATCCCGGTCGGTCATACGCCGGGCTGCCATATAAGTCTCCAAGCCGATGATGGGTTTCACCCCGGCTGCAGTAGCGGCATTGTAAAACTCAATCGCGCCAAACATGGTGCCATGGTCTGTAAGCGCGATGGAGCTCATGCCCATCTCCTTAACCTTACTGACAAGCTTCTTTACATCACTGAAGCCATCCAGAAGGGAATAAGTAGAATGAACGTGGAGGTGAGCAAAAGACATAAGGTTATGAGTTAATCGATCTAAGTGGTACCGTTAATGATGTGCGCCGAGATCTTGCCGGCGGGTATTGTGCAGGGTAGTTAAATTATAGCATCGGGATCCATTTGAAGCACAAGGTTTAAGAAACAAAGCTTCCGCAATTCTTACGGAAGCTTATTTGAGTTCAGACAAACTCTGGTTTTACCAGTCACCCGTAAGAATCCGCCCCATGCAAACTCCGTTCATACTTGCCTGCATCAGTCCCCGGGTAATTCCAGCTCCGTCACCAAGCGCATGCAAATGGTGAATGCTGGTCTCAAAATGTTTATCAACGACCAATCTGTTGGAATAGAATTTGACTTCAATTCCGTAAAGCAGCGTGGCTCCTGTAGACATGCCCGGCATGATTTTATCCAATACCTCGAGGGTTTCATCGATATCCAGCATGATGCGGTATGGGAGTACC
Source organism: uncultured Leptolinea sp. (assembly GCA_964600595.1). Lineage (GTDB taxonomy): Bacteria > Chloroflexota > Anaerolineae > Anaerolineales > Anaerolineaceae > DAIOEK01. The sequence goes on along the minus strand of CAZRKL010000008.1, from coordinate 34,164 downwards.
AGACTTAAATCGCCCGGGACGGCATCTTTCAATGTCGGGCGGATGGTGTTTTTCGTCAATCGGTCAGCAGTGGTTCTTCTACCTCTTTTAAAATCTCCATACCGCTGCACGATTACCTTGTTACCCGAAAGCATGTTCCCCATCTCAGCGATGTAACGTCCATACTCAATCGGGGTCTTAAATGGCTGGGTGAAGTTCTTCGAGACCAGCAGCGCAAAGTTGGTATTGCTGGTTTTGAGCTTTTCATCCTTGTATGAATGTCCGTTCACAACCGAGAGATGATCTCCGTATTTTTCTTCCACCACCTCACCGCGTGGATTCCAACAAAAGGTGCGCACTTTATCTTCAAAGGTGGGCGTGTAGTACACCAGTTTAGCTTCATAAAGCACACTGTCTATCGCGGCGGTTATGGAAGCGTCTGTCTCAACCCGTACTCCAATATCGACGGGGCCGGGTTTGGAGCTAATACCATATTTGTGACACATGTTGTTCAACCACTCGCTGCCCTCACGCCCGATGGCTGCCACTATATGATCCGCATACAATTTTTCCCCTGTATCCAGTTCTACACCCCGGGCAATCTTTTCGCCACCCGCTTTTTCCTCTATGAGGAAATCCACCACACTGGTTTCGAAGCGCATTTCGACACCCAGGCGTGTTAATTCCTTCTGAATACGGGAGTAAATATCATACGCTTTTTCAGTACCCATATGCCGAACACGTGAATCGATAAGTTTTAAATGAGCCTGGGCAGCGTTCCTTCGAATAGCCTCGACTTCCGCCTGGTTGCCATTACCATATACTTTGCTATCAGCGCCAAAGCCAACATACAACGCATCTACGTAATGCAGCAACTGCCGAAACCGGTCCAATCCGACATGCTGCGCCAACTCTCCCCCAATTTCGCCATCATAATTTATCGAGAGCTTTCCATCACTGAAACTACCGCCACCCGAAAAACCTGTGGTTATTGCGCAGGGTTGACAGTTGGCGCAAACACCTGTTTTTCGCTTGGGACATTTCCGCTTTTCTATGGATTTGCCCTTTTCTATCATGATTACCCGGGCGGATGGATCTTTTTTGCGGATCTCATAAGATGTAAAAATTCCGCTGGGACCGGAACCAATAATAATCACATCGTATTGATTTGAATCGAGAATCATATGCACCTTGGGGATTGGATTACTATTTTGATTATACTGTCATCCATAAAATCACCGAAAATTATTCAGGTGATTTCGGTATCGTGAAAATCATCCGTGTGCCAACACCTTCTGTGCTTTCAACGCGGATTTGCCCTCCATGCGCTTCTACGATGCCGCGGGATATGGCTAAACCCAACCCTGTTCCACCTGTCCTGCGACTGCGTGATTTTTCTCCCCTGAAAAATCGCTCAAACACAAACGGAATATCTTCAGCTTTTATGCCATCCCCATTATCAACGACTTCGACCTGAATACGGGAGCCGGACTTTTTCGCGTGGATGCTCACCGTTCCACCAGGAGGTGTATAGCGAATGGCATTACTGGTGAGGTTGGTCAATACTCTGCCAATTAACTGGGCGTCCATCACCACCGGATCAACCCCCTTTTCCACACTGCCATCCAACAGAATCCCTTCTTTAAAAGCCTGCTCTGTGAAGCTTTCAAGCGTGTCAGAAACCAGGTCTGTAAGCGAGTTCTCCTGTAAATCCATACGCAGCCCGCCTGCCTCCATCTGCGACATATCAAAGAGGTCATCGATAAGGCGGGAAAGATAACGGGTCTCCTTTTGCGCTGTAGCCAGGTACCGCTGGATTGTTTCAGGATCATCAACCACCTGGTCAGCCAGCGCTTCTAGCATCGCCCGTATGGAAGTAAGCGGCGTTCGTAGATCATGACCTATCCAGGCGAGTAGCTCGTTTCGCATTTTTCGCATTTCCCGCTGCCTGATATCCATCTGATCCAGTTGAATTGCCATATCATTAAATGCATTTCCCAAACGGGCGAGTTCATCATTTCCTGTCGCCGGAACCCGCATAGCGAGGTTCCCCTGGGCAATTTCTTCCGCTGCTTTGGCAAGTTCCTCCATTCGCTCGGTTAGCGTTTGTGAAAGAAAATAACCAAATGTCATCACAATCCCGCTGGTGAATATCAACAGAATACCGGTGAGAACTACATCCTGAACGCTGGTAAACATAACACGTGAAATCAAACCCATGTTCAGCAATACAACAGTCAGGGTGATGGCATACCCGCCCAGCATGGTCGTTTTAAGCCCTTTGGAGCGATACATCCATCCCAACCGGTAGGATAGATACACCGTGATGAGGGAAATGATCGCCATTCCGCTCATCAAACCTGTCAGAAAAATAAACGATGAAATGGGGGGGTGGAGCAGAAAATAGAATAAAGCTAATGAAATTTCCAAAGCCAGAACAATGGCAATGGTGAAACGCAAAAACCGCAGCGTATTGCGGTCCATCTGGTACTCAGATATATTCTTCATGGTTCGAACTTGTAACCTACACCCCAGATCGTCAGAATATGGCTGGGATTGGACGGGTCAGATTCGATTTTCTCCCGTAACCGCCGCATATGAACTGTCACCGTTCCCGGGTCAATATAATCAGATATTCCCCAGACCCTCTCCAGTACCTGGTTGCGACTGAAAACCTGCTTGGGGTGGCGGGTGAGCAGCATAAGCAGATCAAACTCCTTCTGGGTGAGATCTACTTCCTTTCCCTTGAGGGTCACGATCCGTTTTCCAATATCAATTTCCAGATCACCAAACACCATAGGGAGCATCTGACTCGCCGGCAGATCGGTCCTTACACGGCGGAGAACAGCTTTTACCCGACTGACCAATTCCTGCGGGCTGAAGGGTTTGGTAATGTAATCATCCGCCCCCATTTCGAGTCCGGCAATGCGATCACTTTCTTCCCGGCGGGCGGTCAGCATAATGATGGGAACATTACTGCGTTCACGAATCCATTTGCAGATTTCCCAACCATCAACGTTAGGAAGCATTAAGTCCAAAACAACCAATTGTGGAAAAGACCTGTCGAGGATCTCCAGAGCGTCACTTCCATCCCTGGCCACAACAACGTCGTAACCCGCCCGGCGGAGATAAAGGCTGACAACTTCGCCGACGCTGGGCTCATCTTCAATGACCAGAATTTGATCACTTTTCATATCTGACCCCTGTACAAACACACAAGGTAATTGTACATGAGGTTCGATGTTCAAATTTCCAAAATTGGGATGAAATTCGTTTTTTGCTACTTCTTGAAAAACTTCCGCACCTTGTGCAGCATGTACCTGAGCCGCTTTCCCAAGTTGGTGGAATACTTATCCACAAAATGGCGCGCAGCTTGTTCTATCGGTACATCTCTACCATCATGCTGGGCTAAATAGTACTGGTGCTGGATAATCCACAGATACAGATCTCCCTCGGTTCTCCCCGGGAAATCTTGCATGATATTCCGGTTTCTGATGATGCGGACAGTGGGCAGGTACACTTTCCGGTACCATGAGAGGACGGCTTCATCCCAACCTACCGGTCGCTTGTATCGTTCTCCCAGGTACCAGCGATGAACATTGATATGATCCAGAAGCGTATTGTACTGACCGACCAGGGTCAATTTTATATTTGCATCAGGTCGGATATTTTTTAAATAGGTGTTCTCATAAAATTGCTCCCGCTCATATTTTAATATCGCATCATGCCAGTCTTCATCCGATGTGATATTAATTGGCACTTTTAATTCTGTGACATGGGCATCAATAAAAACCTGTCCTCGTTCACGCGCGACACTCACCCGGTGGTTTCCATCAATTACAAAATAGACCTCACCAATTTTATACACTTCAATAGGGGGTAGCTCCACATCTTCCAAACGTGCTTTGTCAATATTGACCCAGCGCGAGCGGATATGGCTCTCTTTGGGTAGAAAGGCTCTGTCAAAATCTTGCGCGCGATTAACGGAGCCGATAATCTTGTCGATGGATATTTCGCGCATCCCCAGGTCAAATTGACCGTAAAGGGGTAATGCCCTGCGAACTTCATCAAAAGGCAGCAATTTATTGTTTGTGCGATACAACTTGCTTGTAATTTCACGCACGAATGACTTTACATGCGCCTTCTCAAAATCTGATTTTGCGGTTTGATCTGACCAACTCATATTTTTTACCTTGCTTCCATCAATCCAAATTTGAGCCAGGGAAAATTTTTATCTCCTGGTATCCATAAACATTCTGGATAGTCGTCTTGCCCAAACGTGTCTTGATGGTGACATCATTCCGATATACGTGGATATGCCCATGGAGGTGGTAAATGGGTTGAAATACTTTATCCAGCCATCGAAACGCTTTGATACCCACATGCGGCCGATCATCTTCATCATGAATTTTCCATGGCGGTGCATGTGTAATTAGCACATCCAGATATCTGCCATACCTGATTTTGTTGAAAAATAACCTGGGTACCTGCAAAAAAACCTTCGTCCACATTTCTGATTGCGTATATTGAAAAGGACCATTGTTGTATTGTAAACAACCTTCAAACCCTGCAATTAACAGCTTCTTATAACAAATCGACCGCATATGAAGGTTAACACCTCCATCGGGAGCCCGTTTTGGTCCTGCAACAGTATGCTCAATCTGGTTTGCGTGATTTCCCAGCACATAATACAAGGGAACGTTCAACATACTCACGAGATATTCAAGATATGAATATCGTAAATCACCACATGAAAGAATGAGATCTATACCCTTGAAGCGATCAGCAACACTTGCATTATATAGAAGACCCAACTCAACATCGCTGACCGCCAGAATTCTCATCGGGCACCCAACCCCACGACCATTGCGATAGCATGTGTCCGTGTATGGCTGATGCTTACCGACCAGGATTGAATCCCCTGACTGGCTGCGATTTCTGCCGCCTTCCCGGATAATTGAATAATGGGTTTTCCATGATCATCGGCCAGTATCTGTACATCATGCCAGGATACCATCCCGATACCACAGCCAAGGGCTTTTACGACTGCTTCTTTCGCACAAAATATTCCGGTTACGTGATCATCGCGCATGGGTTTAATGGTACGTTCCGCCGGAGTGAATATCCGTTCAATAAACCTTGTTCGTATGGGTGACGTCAGCTGACCGATTCGGTCAACCTCTTCCATGTCCACCCCATTAACAATTACGGAATTCAACCCTTCACCTCATGGTCCTGCTACTGCAATTGCCATTTTTTCCGGTTGCAAATATTTTTGCGCAACCGCCAAAATCTGCTCTCGGGTTACTTCTCGAACAAGGCTTTCATAGCGTTGGTAATAATCCAAGCCCAGGTGGTGACGTTCGATCGAGAGCAATGCCGCAGCTACACCGCTATTAGATTCCATAGATAAAGGCAGTCTTCCAATGTAATTCGCCTGACTGTCTTCCAACTCTTCCATTGATACCGTTTCGTTTATGAAACGGGTGACCTCATCATGGATCAAACGGATGGCTTTTTCAACATTTTCAGGATTCACCCCGGCTGATACTTCCCACGAACCTGGTCCGGTTCCAGCATTTAACCCGGTATACGCGTAATATGCCAGACCAGATTGTTCCCTGACAACTTCTCCAATTCTACCCATCAAACCAAAAACGCCCAGAATATTATTTCCCAACGAAGCTGGCATAAAATCTGGAGAGTTGCGGGTAGGACCGGAGCATCCCATTACTATATCTGCCTGGCTTTTGCCAGGTATGGATACATTTCGCCGGGTGGTCTCAAGCAGAATATTTAGATCCGGCAGACCTGGCTGTTCAGGCTGCAGATCGTTTTGCCAGCCTGAGAACCGGCTGGTCACCTGCTCTACAATTTGCTTCGGATCAACCGCGCCAACAATCGCAATTACCATTCCCCGCGGACCAAAATATTCCCGGTGAAAATTCACCAGATCCTGACGTGTGATCTTCATGACCGTCTCCGGATATCCTTCTTCAGGGTGACGGTATGGATGCCCTGCGTACAGCATTTGGTCAAATGTAAGGGAAGCCATTTCCGCAGTATCCTGTGCGCGGATTGACAGAGCGGTTAATAATTGTGCACGGAATTTTTCCACCTGGTCATCAGGAAACACCGGTTGAGTTAATGTATCAAAAAGGAGATCAAGAATAGAGGGCAGATCTTCCACCAGACCCTTGGCGTTAAAACTGGTCGTGTGCATATTTCCACCAAAGGATAAGCTTGCCCCGGCTGATTCAAGCAAATTAAATATCTGGTTGAAATTACGGTTGCGGGTACCGCGATTAAGCAAATTCGCGGTGAATACATTCATTCCGAGTTTGTCTTCTGGATCCTGCAAACTACCAACAGTGCAATAACCCTGAAGGACAAACAGTGGGGTTGTGAAATTGGATCGGATCAACAGGGTAATTCCATTCGGAAGCTCAACCCGGGTAACGTCATGTGGACCAGGATAAGCAAGTAATGGATTGTTATGATCTGGCATGGATGGTTCCTTTCGCATTACCGCTTTCAGGGTGATAAATCCCTACCACCCGATTGGATGGAGCGAGATACTTGGTCGCAATCCTCTTAACATCATCAATCGTAACCTCAGCGATCCTGTCGAGGTATGTCTGGAACCAATTGTAATTGGCAAAAATTTCCGCATACCCCATCCAGAATGCCTGGTTAGTAATATTTTCTGCACTATAAACAAATAATGCCCTGCTTTGCTTGATCGCCCGGTCGATTTCTTCCTGCCGCACCGGATTGGTAACCACCTTTTCCAGCTCACTATCCAAGACCACAAGAACTTCTTCCGGTTTTCTTGCTGGATGGACGGTGAGCGAGATGTCGTACATAAAGGGATCAAGGGTGGTCTGCAAACTACCCCGCAATCCCACTACTAACTCCTTCTCCACCAGACTCTGGTAGAGACGGCTGGTCTTATTGGAAATTCCCCCGCCACCCATAATATTCAAACTCGATGGGCCTGTCAAAAGGGAATCCAGGACCAGCAGCGGGAAGAAATCAGGGTCAGATGCTTTGGGTGACCTGAAACCCACTTGAATGAAACAGGTTTCTCCCGGACCATGTACATCCACCCGTTTTTCCCCATCGGGTTGTGGTTCGGCTGGAATCTCAGGGATGACAGTCTCCCCGGCGGGTATTGCTTCAAAGATCGCCCGAATTCGATCCTCCATCTCGCGAATTTGGAAATCACCTGCTACAGCAAGTATGGCGTTACCCGGATGATAATAGCGCTTGTAATGCTGGTACAAATCATCGCGGGTCATCTTGCGCAGGTCTTTCATCTCTCCAATGACTTCATGCCGATAAGGGTGAACCGAGAAGGCTGCCATCTGAACTGCTTCGCCCAGACGGAACATGGGTTCATTTTCATTGCCCTCTCTTTCCGAAATTACCACTGTACGTTCAGAAGCTACTTCCTTAGGATCATACAGGCTATTAATCATTCTGTCTGATTCCAGGTCGAAGGCAATATCAATTTTGTCTGCCGGCATGGTTTCAAAATATGTTGTCCAATCGATGTGCGTCATCGCGTTCCAGAAACCACCCTCGCGAGAAATTACCCTATCCAGCAAACCGGGCGGAAACTTGCGGGTACCTTTAAATTGCATATGCTCAACCCAATGAGAGATACCTGTAATACCAGGAGTTTCATTTCTTGAGCCAACCCGATACCACATCCAGCTGCTAATAATGGGTGCTGAATGTACTTCCTTAAGATGTAATGCCATTCCATTGGATAGCTCAATTTTTTGATAGTCCGGGTTGTCGGGCATAATTCTCCATTCCACAATAAGTTAATGGTATCTGAGGTGGTATGTTATCAATATATCATAATGCCGGTATTCACGGGGATGGAAGGCTGTATAATATGCAATCTAACAAATTATTGAGGAACTTACCGTTGATAGATCAAGAAACCCCGATTGTAGCGATCATTGGCGCCGGACCAGCAGGTCTATACGCCGCCAAGCAATTAATGGCTGATGGTTGTCAGGTGGTCGTATTTAATCGAGATATCAAACCCGGTGGGCTGGCTGAGTATGGTATTTATCCTGATAAGCACAGGATGAAAGAAGGTCTTCGCGCCCAATTTCGTGGCATTCTCGCTTCGACACAGGCAAGGTATTTTGGGAATGTGTGCGTTGGCAAGGATGGAGATATCACCCTTGAAGAAATCCGCGAGATGGGATTTCACGCAATTCTGGTCGCTGTTGGCGCACAGGGCGATAAATACCTCGGCATCCCGGGTGAAACAAGCCCCGGAGTGTTTCACGCAAAAGAAATTGTTTACCACTACAACAAGCTGCCTCCGTATAGCCACAAAAAATTAAACATAGGTAAACGTGTTGCCATTGTTGGAGTTGGCAACGTGATGATGGACATCGCTCGCTGGTTGATGGATGATGTTCAGGTGGATGAAGTGATAGCGGTTGCCCGCCGTGGACCTGCGGAAGTTAAATTTGACCGCAAAGAATTGGAAACCGTCATCTCGCAGATCGATTTACATCGATTACAAGAGGAAATTAACCGGGTGTCCACAATTATGCGTTTGGTCGAACAGGATCCGGATGAAGCTATCCAGATTTATCACGAGGCGCAGGTACACGCGCTCGACCATCATACTCACACAAACTTGACGATACGGTTTCTTTCCTCACCCAGGCAGATCCTGCTTGATCCCACCGGAAAAATTCGCGGTTTGGAGATTGAAGCAACAACGTTGATTAGGAATGGAGAAGAGGTAAAGGCTGTTGGCACGGGTGAACTGAGTATCCTGGAAGTGGATACCGTTATTTTTGCAATTGGCGATTCGGTAGACACAAATGTAGGATTGCCGATGGATGGCAATCAATTTGTAAAAAATCCCAACTCACGCTTCCTGGTGGAGGGTGAATCTTACGAATCTTGCGCATCCAAACACGGTGATGAACCTTGCGGGGTTTTTGTTGCCGGATGGGCACGAAAAGCCAGCACCGGCGTGGTGGGGGTCGCCCGCAGAGATGGCACCCATGCTGCCAACGCCATCAAGTTGTTCCTTACATCAGTTATCTCTCACAAAAATATTAACCTCGATATCCTTTGTGAAAGTATTAAACAGCGCCTTCCCAAAGCGGTAACTTATGAGGGTATTAGCAAATTGGAAATCATTGAGAAAAACAAAGCTGAAGAACTGGCGTTGGATGAGTATAAGTTTGATACCAACGAAGAAATGCTAAGAATAATAAAAACGGATTAAGAATTCGGCTTTTTCCTGGTCTGGCTGCGGAAGCGACTAACAATTGGCACCAGTAACAGGAAACCGAAGGCAATAATTGCTTCCCCAATTTCAACCCCCCGGGCTTGCCAGGGACCAAAATAAGGTACTCCGGGTAGCGGGTGACTTCCAAATCCAAAAACATCAGCCATTCCTGAAAATACAGCCAGAACATACCCGGTTGCAACAAAACGCAACCCAAAATCTGCGCGGATGCTGCGCTGCTCATGTCCCCACAAACTCACCATGGCAATGTAGCCGCCAATGCAAATCATACCAAGCCCGACCTCAAAGGTTGCAATCTGAACAAATCCAACCGTAGGACTTCGGTCAAGTCCGAATAATGCCGGTCGTGCTCCCAGCAGGAAAATAATCAATCCCAGCAGGCTCATCGTCAAACCAACCCGAACTCTCCAAATGGGCTTACGTTCGCGGGGTGTCGTCATCGCTTGGGTGGTTGTACTTGTCATGATGGAAGCGCCTCCTGCAAAAAACGTATCCAATTCAAACCAAAAATTTTCTCCACATCCTGCTCAGTATACCCTCTCTCCTCAAACATAGGAATGAGCATCGGCAGATCGGCAATGGAATTCAACTCGCGAGGTACAGATTGCCAGCCAAAACCACCATCAAAATCAGTTCCAATTCCCACGTGATCTGTATTACCGAGCAGCTGGCATACATAATCTACTTGCTCAATAAAACGTTCCACCGATACCCGGTTCCGGTCATCGCCTCTGTTCCATGAAGGGTCAAGAAATAGATTGTATGGCACCATACCTATCACAGCATCCCGTTCAGCCAGCAGCTGGATCACCTCATCGCTCAAGAACCGGTTGGATTCTCTGGAGCGCAAGAGCGCAAGCGCATTGGAATGACTTGCCATAATCCTGCCTGAAAACTGGTCAAACGCTTGAAAAACCGCTTTCTCATCCATATGACTGATATCCAAAACACAATTCAGGTCCTGCATGATCTCCAATAATTTGTAGCCTGCCGATGTTAGTCCACCCGGTTCACGGGTTCCCCCGCAATAGGCAGTGCCATGCCACGCGGGACCAATAAGGGTCACTCCGCGTTCGACCCATTCGGATAATTTTTCCGGTGCAGTGATCGCATCGGCACCTTCCATCAGGTAAACCAACCCGATGGGCAGAGACGGCAACGCATCGGATGGATTTTCCTCCATCCGCTTACGTTCTTCCAAGAGCATTCGCAGGTCTGCCATGCTGGTTATTGAGCGAAAGCGGTCGGAATGTTCATCCAGCAATTTTTGATACGCATCCAGCTGCATCAAGTATTGCTGGCGAGCCTCTTTTTGATCCCGATAGGTCAGAATGTCCCATTCGCCTTCCTTCGCCCGGATAGGTGCTGAAAACAATGTTCCAAAAATCAGCCCGACACCTGCCTTCTGGTAATCATCCCAGCCAAGCATTGTGTCTCCGTTAACCTCAGGCGCGATGGAATTCTTTTCCTTCTCGCGAATTTGCTTCGATGCGAGTGTATAGTCTCTATTAAAACAGAGCATATTCCATGCCAAATCTTCATGAGAATCAACGATAAGAGGTTTTTTCATGTATAAATTCCGGGGTTCAGGTAGAAAAAAAGCGCACCTGTATAGGTGCGCTTTTCAATTTACTTCAAATTATTCCTGCGCTTCATCTTCAGATTTTTCGACAGGTTCTTCTACTACGTCTTCTACTACATCTTCGACTATGTCTTCTTTCAGTTCACCAGAAAGAATCTGCCAGTCAATTTCTGAATACGCAGGTGAATCCACCCGGCGCAGGCTCAACCCTATTCGGTGATTATCGGCGTCGATTTTTATGACGCGCAGGGTCACATTATCACCTACTTTGAGAACCTCTTTGGGATGTTCGATGCGTTTTTCTGAAATCTCAGAAATGTGGATAAGTCCTTCCACATCCCCTTCAAGACGGGCAAATGCGCCAAATGGAGCCAGTTTGGTGATCTTACCTTCAACCAGCTGTCCAACCTGGAATTGTGCAACTTGTTTACTCCAGGGATCGTCCTGAAGTGCGCGAATCGATAGCCCAATCCGTTTTTTGTCGCGGTCAATGGAAATAATCTTTACTTTTACTTCCTGACCGACCTTAAGAACTTCATCGGGTTTACTGATTCGATCCCAGGAGATTTCTGAAAGGTGAACCAAACCATCAGCACCGCTGATGTTTACAAAGGCGCCAAAATCTGCAAGGCTCGTCACCTTTCCAGTTTTTATATCACCTTCTTTAATTTCTTCCAGAATTCTTTCCTTAACCTGCTCGCGGGTTTCGGTGCTGGCTGCACGCTCTGACAAGATCAGGCGGCGGCGCTCGCGGTCTACTTCGATTACACGTACAGTAATCGGCTCACCCACCATCTTTGCCCAGCGGGCTTCTGGTGTTTCACCAGACATGGTGGCGCGGCGGGATAGACTGATTTGTGATGCGGGGACAAATCCCATTAATGTGCCTACGGGAACGATCAATCCACCTTTATTGAACTTAATAATTTCAGAATCGATCGCATCACCGGAATCTTTCAGATCTTCAGCCTGTTTCCAACTATTGGCTTCAAGGGCGTTTCGATAGGAAAGAACCACATTTCCGGAATTATCTTCCGGATCAATAACGAACACATCAATTTCTTCTCCGACCTGGAGCTTGGCAAGGACATCGGGGGGGATGTTCTCATATTCTCTGCCTGTAATTAAGCCTTCGGATTTGGTTCCTATACTTACAAGAATCTGTCCTGCGCTAATACTGGCAACAGTCCCTTTGCGGGTTTCACCCTTTTTGGGGAAGTCATAATCCCCAATGTCTTGCTTGGCGAGCAATTCTTCCATGCTCATATTGTTCTCGGGCGAATCGGCCTGCTCGAGGTGGGCTTCATGCTGATCCATACTCTTCTAATTCTCCACTGTGGCGAAATGTCTAATCATTATAAAGCGAGAATCACGTCTTGGCAACCCTGCATAAAACATCCTTGTATGACAATGAATTCCTGCGCTTAGCCTTTCCATTCAACTGCGGTTGCTTCCCCCGCTTGAGAAATCCCTTCCCGCCTGATTGTTTTCCAGAACGTCATCCAGATTATCCTGATATCCAGCCAAAAGGACCAGTGATCCACATACCAAACATCCAATGCAAATTTCTCTTCCCAGCTTAAAGTGTTTCTTCCGTTTACCTGCGCCCAACCGGTCAGACCCGGCAGTACATCATGCCTGCGTATCTGCTCTGCTGAATACAGGGGCAGGTACTGCATCAATAACGGTCTTGGTCCCACTATACTCATGTCACCGCGCAGGATATTCCACAGTTCGGGGAGTTCATCCAGGCTGGTGGATCGCAGGAACTTTCCCAGAGAAGTAAGCCGTTGCGCATCTTTCTCCACAGAGTACTCTCCCGGATCTGCCGAACGCATGGTGCGGAATTTATAAACAAAAAATGGAACGCCCTTATACCCCGGGCGAAGTTGCTTAAAGAAGATTGGCTTTCCCTGAACCGCAAGAATGATTACACTGATGATAAGCAAAATCGGAGAAAGTGCTACCAGCGCGATGAGGCTGAGGAATATATCCATCACCCGCTTTATCACTGGAACTCTTCTTGAAGTATCGACCTGCTTCATGTTTTATTGGACAGTTAACGGATCAAGCACTCCTGCCGAGAGGTCATCAATAATGCCTTCCAGCAGCAGAAGTTTACCTTCACTCACATAACCCGTATATTCCGATATGATTTTGGGGCGGGTGGGATAGTTATCAGGCGGTTCTCCGGAGATTTGATCCTGCCAGGCTTTACTGAACGGGGAGGTTAGATCAGTTTGAATGGTAGCCACCCATGATGGTTTAACATCTTCGCCAGGAGGGGTGCTGCCAATCAATAGCAGTCCGTTCGCAGCCAGATAACTCATTAACTCAGGTTGTGCTATGCCCGGATATACATAGGCAACTTTCACACCGCTTTTGATGAACTGATCTGCAGCAGTCTGCCATTCAACCACACCACTGCCAGCGGCTACATCCATCCGGAAAGGATAATCGGTGAAGGGTGGAAATTGTGGGTTACACAAACCGCAATAAAGCACTCCACCACTATTGAAGCCCTGCCATGCACGCTCGCCTTCCTCCGAGCCTGATTGGGTGAGGATCCCAATCCGCCACTCCGGGGCAATGATCGCCGCAAGGTATCCTGCCAGAAATCCATCCCATTCGGGTCGGGTACCTTCAGCAGCAACCCGGTACAAGTTGGGTATTTCAGGCAGATTGGGAATTCCTACACTGATAAAGTTGATTTCAGGAAAACGCCCCGCCATGTCTGCAAGACCGGGGTCTGGAGGAAGGACAACAACAGCCCGAAGACGACTGGCGTTGGTTTCAAGGTCATTCATATTCACTGCCGGAATCTGCTCCATCTGCAGCCCGGATTGTTGAGCCAGTGACTGGGTTAGCAGAACGAGTTCCTGCATTTGAGTTTGCGGCATAGATCCCCCCAGGGAAATCCACACCATTGTTGCCGGCTCGGATGTTGGTGTTGGGTCCACTTGCATAATCGTTGGTTCAGCGGCGACAGGCAGAATCGTCGGTTCAGGCGTGGGGGTGGTTTTACACGCTGCCAGGAACACGAGGAAAAGAATGGTAAAACAAACTAACCGGATCACGCGTCTCATAGTGTCGATACTCCCCTGTATTATAATAGCCTTATGCTACGTATTGAAATTCCAGGTCGTGATGTTTATGAAATTTCTCACCTTGTGTGTGATGTAAATGGAACACTCGCGCTGGATGGTGAATTGCTGCCCGGTATAGCGATGGCGCTGGAAGAGCTAAAACCAATTTTGAATATCCATATGCTGACCGCAGATACACATGGAAAGCAAAAGGATCATGCGCGTGTATTGGGGATAGATTCTCATATATTAACTCCAGGGAACGAAGCTGAACAAAAGGCTGCCTTTATCCGCCAGTTGGGCACAAAACATGTGGCAGCCATTGGACAGGGTGCAAATGATGCTTTGATGTTAAAAGAAGCAGCCCTGGGCATCTGTGTGCTCTCATCAGAGGGAGCAGCCACGGATACTCTCATGAATGCTGATCTCATCACTCCTGATATATTCAGTGGATTGGCGCTTTTTACGCATCCGCAAAGGCTGGTAGCTACGCTGCGCAAATGAATTTTTCTTCGCAGGAAATCCCCCCAGATCCCAATGCTCAACCTCCCCGCCTGCACCGCCGCAGGCAGGTTTATTTCCCGCATTTGAGCGATCCACAGCGGGTGGATACGCTCGAAAATCTTGCCAGGCAAGTTGCACCCACCTTCGATTTTTTCACATACTCCCTACTGGCAGGAGCATTACTTGCTGCCGGTCTTCTCCTGAAATCACTTCCGCTTTTGATTGCCGGCGCCGCTGTAACACCCTTTATGGCTCCGCTACTTGGTATGCAGCTTGGGTTGGCTGCGGGGTCAGCCCGGCTATTTTTCCGCTCTCTCGGCGGGCTGATACTGGGTGTTTGCCTGGTATTGATTTGTGGCATTGTTGCCGGGCTTACAGGTTACCCGCTTGAGTGGAATCCAATCCCATTATCTGCTTTTGACTTTAAACTACCTCTGGATACCATCCTGATCATGATGGTGGGAGTATTCACCACCACGGTTCTCTTTCTGCAGGAGAAGTCATCGGCACGAATTGCCTCTGTGGCATCAGCTTTCTTCATCTATAGCGAAATCAGTCTGTGTGGCATCTGGCTTGGAAGAGGTTCCCCGGTCAATGGCATTCAACCAATCAACCTGGCCGGGTTGATGATCTTAGCTGCCGCCTCGCTCGGATGCATACCTTTCATCATCAGTGGATACAGGCAGGCTCGCAAAATTGGATACCTCATCCCGCTCGCACTTTTGATGCTGGCAGGTCTGATGATTTGGGGACAGACGTCTGGAACCCCGTTTGTTACACTGCCGCAGAGTCTTTACCAGACTGCTACAGTGACACCATCTCCGTCAATTCCTCCCACAATTCAAGCATCACTGACAAGCACCCCATCCAGGGCGAGTCCCACATCCACAAGAAAGCCCACCAGCACAGCCACACCCACAACCAACAATCGCGATATCCTCGAGGTGAATGTGGAAGGGCAGACAAATGCCCGTCTCCGCTCTGAACCGGGTTACACCAATCCTGTCTTATTGATGATCCCCAACGGTGAATCAGTCAAATATCTGGGTAACAACCAGGTGATTGACGGAGTGACGTGGATTGAGGTATCAACCAAAGATGGTACAATAGGCTGGATGGTGCAGACGGTGTTTGATACACCAACTCCTGCACCATTGCTTACAGT
Source organism: uncultured Leptolinea sp. (assembly GCA_964600595.1). Classification (GTDB taxonomy): domain Bacteria; phylum Chloroflexota; class Anaerolineae; order Anaerolineales; family Anaerolineaceae; genus DAIOEK01. The sequence continues at coordinate 18,550 of CAZRKL010000008.1, read as the reverse complement.
TACCCCTTAAAAATTTCTTCTCCTGGAGATATGGATCTATGTCGATACATTTTGGCACCGATGGTTGGCGTGCGGTCATTTCAGACACTTTTACGTTTTCAAATCTGCGCCTTGTCACGCAAGCCATTGCCGATGCTGTTGCAACCAATCATTGGACAAACGGATGCTGCCCTGAAATCCCGCCTGACCCGAAAAAGATGGTGGTGGGTTTTGACACCCGTTTCCTCTCTGACCGTTACGCGAATGAGGTTGCCCGTGTGCTGGCTGCCAACGGATTTTCTGTCTATCTAGCACAGGCTGATGCCCCCACCCCCGCCATTTCGTACGCCGTAGAAAACCTGCACGCCATTGCCGGTGTGATGATCACTGCCAGCCACAATGCACCCCGTTATAACGGCGTCAAACTCAAGGCATCTTATGGCGGTTCTGCTTCTCCAGAACAATGCCGCCGGGTGGAAATTTATCTCAACGAAAACGAATCCCAGGGTCGCGGTCCCAACCTGATGGATTTCGATCTTGCCCGGCGAGAAGGATTGATCCAGCGCTTCAACCCCATCTTAGCCTACAATGAACAGCTGCGCAGACTGATTGATTTCGACATTATCGCCGAAAATCCCCAGCGCTTTGTAGTGGACTCCATGTATGGATCCGGACGAGGCGTGATCAAGGGTATCCTCCAGGGAACCGGCTGTGAAGTACATGAGATTCGCGGGGAAATGAATCCCGGTTTTGGCGGTGTGCATCCCGAGCCAATCGCGCATTATCTCGGCGCGCTGGCAGGTGCGATCTCCATGGGCTCCGGTGGTTTCGGATTGGCAACTGATGGCGACGCGGACCGCATCGGCGCTATGGACGAGCGTGGTAATTTTGTTGACCCCCATAAGATTATGGCTCTTGCCATGCGTTATCTCTATCACAAGCGTGGTTTACGGGGATCGGTCGTTCGGACTGTATCAACCACCCGCATGATCGACCGTCTGGCTGAAAAATACGGTCTTGCCTGCCATGAGACCCCGGTCGGATTCAATCACATAGCAGATTACATGATGAATGAAAACGTCCTGATCGGTGGTGAAGAATCCGGCGGTATATCCTTCCTGGGACATATCCCTGAAGGGGATGGCGTTCTCATGGGATTGCTGTTACTAGAGATCATTGCCGAATCTAAAACCACACTATACAATCTGGTGGAAGACCTGTTACAGGAAGTCGGACCGGCTTTTTATGAACGAACGGATATTCGCTTGAAACACCCGGTTGCCAAAGATTTGATGGTCAAAAAACTCACCCAGGAAGCACCATCTGCCATTGGTGGACAGACTATGAAAGAAATATCCACCCTGGATGGTGTAAAGTACATTCTGGCAGACGATTCATGGCTCCTGATCCGCCCATCTGGAACCGAGGCTGTTTTGCGTGTCTACGGTGAAGGTAGATCGCAGGAAATGGTGAAAGAATTACTAGATTATGGAAACCAGTTCGCGGCAGGAATTGTGAAGTAGATTTTTACAATACTGACTCAATTGTTAGTATGCTCTCCTTGTTGAGAGCATATTTTTTTTACCAAAAGGACGGCTGCTCAAGGCCGTCCTTTCGGAATAGGGAGAATAAAACGGATAATAACTTAGTGGCTGCGTGCCATGCGGGCTCGCCTAGTGACAATGATCAACAGGATAAAGAGGAATCCCAGACCAACCACAGAAGGAATCCCAATTTCATCAATGAATCCGGTGGTCGGCAAGGCGGTCGCTGCAATATTTGGATCAGTTCCAGCAACAACGGTTACGGCTGCTTCTTCGGGTTTTCCACCAGCTGCCATTGTCAATAATGCTGAAACGGTCGCTGTAATCGCCTGTTCCTCATCCATGCCACCGCCCATGGCGATCACATCCGCCTCCTTGGGTTCAGGAGTCATGGTGGGTTCTGGTGTGGCTGTCGGTTCCGGTGTTGCGGTGGGTTCGGGTGTGTCAGTGGGCAAAGGTGTTTCAGTAGGCGCCATTTCTGTCATCACCGCGGCGGTTACCGCCATAACTGTTGCGGTATTCTGGGCATTAATTTGAATTGCCTGCTCCGCGCGGGCAGCGTTCTGCCGGGGAAGAACCAGAATGGCATACGCTGCAGCGGCTACAATGGCAACCAGAATAATTGCCGCCAAAATTCCAGCGATTACCATGAATGTTTTATTACCCCGCTGGGGTTTTTGGGGTTCTTGCTCAAAATTGGTGAAATCAAGGTCAGACATGGTCACCTCTTCATATTTCTATCAGGATCCAAGGACATCCAGGTTCACCAGCGGGACAATGGTTTGGTCACCATTTTCCAGGTGCACGACGGCTGCGGGAACCCGCAATCCGTTGCTCATGGGTGTCTGTTCATTTCTTAATGCAATAAGCTTGCCAACTTCCCCGGCAAGCGGATTTTTGATTATGCGCACATTCTGTCCAGGGGTGAATACTGCGGTTGCCTTGGGAGAGTCCAACACATCTGTGGTGGGCAGAGGAATGACCACCTCGGGTCGTGAATCCGTGAATCGATCCCAATTGCTGGCATTCACCGCCACCTCCCGCTTCTCATTGTTCGCCAGAACCTTAAAAGCGAAAGAATTCATCGGGATCTTCCCAAAACCATCCAACACAAGAATGGGGAATGATACCTGCGAGGCTGCCGGGACGAGGTTGGCGGTGATACTGGCTGTAATCACACCTTTAACCGCGCCCTTTTGCAACGCCTTGATTGTCTCCAAGCGAGCAATATGCCCGGCAAGTAAAACCATCCCGCGCATGGAGACATCAACCATATCTGGCAGCAACTCATCACGCGGTGTGGCAGCTGCCATATAAAGTATCCCCTGATCAACCTGACTATTCCCCCATACTCCTTGAACCAGCGCGCCGGAAGCTTCAAGCACCGCTCCGCGCTCAGCGATCAAGCCTTTTACAACCGCATCCATACCAGCGCGGATCTGCAAAGGTTCGCTATCCACTTCAAAAAGGATCTGACCTTCTCCGCAGTAAATAATTCGCCCGGGGTGAGGCGCCCGAACTACCCGCTGGATAATACCAACCGGACCGGCAAGAACATCCCCTTCACCAACCACCTGGTTTGGACTGACCATCAGAGATTTATCTGCCTGATCTGCATTAACACCCAGCGCCGCAGATACATCCAGCAAAATATGCTTCTGCGACATTCTGGCTTCGGCAATCACATCGGTTGCCCTGACATGCTGACCGCTCTGCACCAGGATCTTGCCGGGGATGGGTAAGACCCGTTCACGACGAATTTTTGTTAAGGGTAAGAAGTGAGTGACAGGTGCAAACATATGTTTCCTCGACAGGTTCTATGATGCAAGAAGCATACCCATACTTTTTAATTGGAAATATGTCATAATATCTTTTACTGTTTTAACGGTCTGCATCAGCATATTGAGGTATCAGATGGATAAGATTCCGCCAATGATTGATCTGCACCGCCATTTGGAAGGTGCCGTGCGCCTGGATACTGTCATTTCCATTTCCAGGCAATATCAGCTGCCGCTCCCGGCGTGGACGTTGGAAGCCTTGCAGCCTTATGTATGGATACAAAAACCCACCTCAGACATTTTGCTTCTCCTGCCAAAATTTGATATTCTCAGGCAAGTGTTTGTAAATGAAACTGCCTGTAGACAGGTGACCATCGAGTGCCTTCAGGATGCGGAAGATCAGGGGTTGGATTACCTTGAATTGCGATTCAGCCCGTTATTTATGGCTGAACTCCACAAACTCGATCCATTTTCTGTAACCGCGGCAGTCTGCGAAGGCTGGCAGGAATTTTCGAGAAATTCAAAGATGCGTTCCACTCTCCTGGTGATCCTCTCACGAACCTATGGCGCCGAAGCATGCTCTATTGAACTGGAGTGTGGATTGCGTTATCGCAACTCCGGAATTAGCGGGGTTGACCTCGCCGGAGATGAAGCCCGCCATCCGGCAGGTGAGTTTAAGGCTTTGTTTAATACAGCCCGAAACGCAGGTTTAAAAATCACAGCCCACGCTGGTGAGTTTGCCGGAGCGGACTCAGTGCGCGAAACAATTGAAACCCTATCGCCAGACAGACTCGGACATGCTGTCCACGCCGCGGATGACCCCAGGGTGATGGATGTAATTTTTCAAAAAGGGATTGCGGTAGAATGCTGCCCGACCAGTAATGTACTGACCACCGCCGTGAGCAGAATGGAAGATCATCCGCTACCATTGTTTTTACGGCACGGCATCCTGGCAACCATAAATACAGATGACCCATCATTGATGGGCAACCTGACGCTGCTGGATGAATATCAAAATGCGCAAAATGTCATTGGCTGCACAGAAGATGAAGTAAACCAGGCGCGCCAAAACGCTGCCTTAGTTACATTCAGCGATCAAAAATGAGATGTGGTTATAAAAATATGAAAACTTCTAACGTAGTGATTCAACCAAAAAGAATACTAAAAATCCTGCTGGGTATCCAGGCAGTTTTATTGCTCTTTCATTTAATCACCTGGTATCTCAATCGATACAAAATCATTGACCTGGATAATCTGGTTCCATTATTCAATCTTAACAACGAAACCAATATTCCCACCACTTTTGTGGTTCTACTGCTTGGTTTTTGCGCTTTGCTTCTTTTTTTAATCGCCAAGAATGCCAGAAATAATAAAAGCCGGTTTGTATTTCATTGGTTTTTATTAAGCGCGGGTTTCTTCTATATCGCCATTGATGAAGGTTCAATGCTCCATGAACTCAGCATGAAAGGTTTATCTAAAATATTTGGCAGTGGTCCCGCCGGAATATTTACCTTCAGCTGGGTGTTGCTTCTTGTCATCCTTGTGCCCATTTTAGTTGCAGTTTTTTTCAACTTCTTCCGCAATCTTCCCAATTCGAGCATGAAAAGATTTGGACTGGCCGGGTCAATTTATGTTATGGGAGCGGTTGGGTTTGAGATGATTGGCGGCGTTGTCATTCATTATTTCACTTCGAAAAGCCAGCCATTTTTCTGGGCTTATACCATTGAAGAATCCCTTGAAATGCTTGGAATTATCCTTTTCATTTACGCCTTACTTATTTACCTTTTTGATGATGGCGGGTCATTAACAATTATTGGAGATAAAAATAACGCGATACCAGATCGCGTTATTGAAAATTCGTAATAGATTAGCAACCTTTAGCCGGGAAATAACGCCCGCTTGGCATCGCTTAACCAGCCGGCGATCACCAATCTGGCTGCCCCAAACACGCTGATCTTCAACCCTTTCATGGGCGCTTCCAGTTCGCGTTTATCGCACACAGTTGACTCGTTTGAGTTGCGGACGCGGTGTTTGAGTTCAAGGATTTTCTGCCGCCGGACAGGCTCATCATCAATTTTCATCAGTTCATCAATTTCTGAAATGAGTTGTTCTGCCTGCAAAATCCGTGCTTCGGTTGCCGCGGCTTTTTCTGGCGAGATTACACCAAATTCAGCCTTCATCGCATTCATCCGCTTGCCAGCTTCATAGGTAGCAGCCACTATTTCGTCACGGTTCATCCACTTTGTCTCATAATTCAGCACATACTTCCAGCTGGGAGCAAGCAGATTCTGGCGATGTTCTTCGAGCGTTCGCGCAAAGAGTTTGTAGCCAAATTTCTCGGGGTTTTCAAACGCGCGTGAGCCAGGATCGAGGAAAGGAGCCATGGGAGAGATAAACGGAACAACGTGGTGAACGCCATCCCTGGAGTATTTTTCCAGCATCTTTCTGGAATACTCAACCGTCTCCATCACGCTCTCATAGGTCTGTTCAGGAATACCCACCATAAAGAATACATCCAATCGCTGGCATCCGGCTTCGATCGCGTCTGCGATGGTCTTTTCGATCTCTTCATTACTATATGGACGACCAAAGGCGCGACGGACTCTTTCATCATGTGATTCCATCGAAATTTCAATTACAAAATTAGGAATGGCTTTAGCCAGTTTGAAAATGAAATCGCGCGGCCACGCGTCAAAAAGTTCAAAGAACAAAGGCTTCTTGTACCCTTCAATCGCCTTTAAGAACCGATCGGCGTATTCCTCACCCGCCTGTCGGATATCACCCAACACCATAACCGGACCCTTACTGAAAGAACCGATGCGGCGGATGTCGTTTGCAAGATCTTCGGGTTTTCTATAGGCGGGCGTTTTCCGATTGTGTATATCTCTATAAACACCACACCCGCCACCGCAGGTAGTGCAATTAAAGCGGCAACCACGAACGGTCAAGGCTGCTGTAATCGGGTAGCTGGTCCAACGTTTAAATGGGATATAGCTGGCCAGGTCGCGGTACCGAACCACCGATTTCACCACACCAGAGTAATCGAGAAGAATTCCATCCAGTGAATCCGGGCTGTAAGTGATGGGGTTGACATGCACCTGCCCACTTGCATCCTTCCATACCAGGTTGGGGATTGCATTAAGTTTTTTGGCATCTTCGCTATCAACAACTGGACGAATCTCGCCTCCTTGCTTGATGTATCTGACAAGCTCAAGCGAGGGTAATTCTGTTGAATCGCCCCGCAGAATAAAATCAACTGCCGGGTATTCGATTAATTCTTTATGGAAATATGTTGAGCTGATCCCACCAAACAACACCGGACGGTTGGGATGTATTCTTTTGACGATTTTTGCAACTTCTATTGAACCGTGGGCGTGAGGCAGCCAGTGTAAATCGATCCCGAACACAACTGAATCATTTTTCTGGATGGTCTTTTCGACATCATAATGCTTGTCTTCCAGCATTCTAACAGCCAGGTTGATGATCCGGCAGCGAAAACCTGCCCGCTCAAGATACTCGGCAATCGTGGTAAATCCGATGGGGTACATCTCAAAAACGGGTGTGGATGGGACTAAATCTGAAACCGGCCCATACAGAATCGCTTCTCGTCGAAAATCATACACAGATGGTGCATGTAGAAAGGTGAGGTCTGGAATTGCCATGTTACTTTCTTTTCCTTTATAAATTGTCGATGAATTTTATAACGCCTGTTCCTCATCGCACCCCGTCATTATAGCACGTCGATTCAGGGTGTTATTAATTTTGTGTGAAAATTATGATAAATATCCATCCGATTTTGACATTTATTGTGAAAATGAAAGAACGCGTAATCAAGTCACAAAAAATTCACAGCTTGTTATAATAAAACATCTCTTTACGATAGGATATTGTTAATAAAATGCCTGGATTTACCCCTGGAAGACGCTGGCAACCTGCATATTACCCATTTCATAAAGAACCTCTGTTAGATAAACTTACCGCCAGTGTTGAACGCTTTCTAAAAGGTGCTTTCTTTGGCTGCAGAATGTGCGGCAATTGTTTGCTTCAGGAAACCGCCTTTATCTGCCCAATGGAATGTGCCAAAGGATTACGCAATGGTCCCTGTGGCGGTTCGAGCGCTGAGGGATGCTATGTTGATCCAACCCGCCCATGTATCTGGTACAAAATATTCGAAAGATCCGAAAAACTCGGGCGAAATGAATACCTCATGGAGGTGCTGCCCCCTCTGGATTGGGATAAAGTAGGTACCGATACCTGGTTGGATGGTTACCGCCACTGGAAAACTAATATTGGCATGCGTGACACCTGGAAGATGCTCTTCTCCTCTCCAAGAGAACGCACCCAGGTGGTCGAGAAATTTTTCCATGATATCCGCCAGCCGGTATGGTGGTCTGGAGACCGCGAGTACCATCCGCCTGTCGAACACGAACCGGTATCGAGGTTGGAACAAAAGTTAGCAAATGGCGAATTTGCCATCACCGTGGAGATTTCACCGCCCCTATCCGATTCACCTGCTGATGTAATCAAAAAGGTAGAAATGCTGCGCGATTATGTCGATGCAGCCAATTACACAGATAGCCCTTCAGCTACCCCGCGGATGTCGTCCTTCGCTTGCGCTGTCATTACCCATCAGAATGGCTTGGAACCGGTTTTGCAAATTGCAGCCCGTGACCGGACCCGGATGAGTGTCCAGGCAGAAGTGCTGGGGGCAAGCGCGCTGGGAATAAGAAATATCTTATGCCTGACCGGAGATCACCCACGTATGGGAGCCATGCCCCACGGCAGGATGGACATCTGGGATATTGATTCCATTCAAATGCTCTGGATCTTGCGCAAGATGCGCGATGAAGGTCAATTTCTGGATGGCAGAGAAATTAAAATGCCGCCAAAAATATTCCTGGGGGCGGCTGGTTCTCCTTTTGCATCAGAAGTCCGGTTCCAGGGAATCCGTGAACAAAAGAAGGTGAATGCCGGGGCGCAATTTTTCCAGACTAACCTGATCTATGATACCGACCGTTTTACCAAGTACATGGAACAACTCGATAAACATGGTGTATTAGGAAAAGCACATCTGCTGGCAGGGATTGCGCCGGTTAAAAATGCCAAAGCTGCCCGTTTTATGAATCAGATTCCGGGCATCCACTTCCCAAAACATCTGATCGAACGCCTTGAAAATGCAACCGACCCGAAAGAGGAAGGGGTTCAGATTGCACTGGAAATTATTGAAAAAGTCCGCAAGATACCGGGCATTAGCGGTTTGCACTTCATGTCGGTTACGTGGGAGTCTATCGTCCCACGCCTGGTGGTAGAGAGCGGTCTTCGTCCGGAAAAAACTACCAGAGTATGATCCGCAAAGATTTTACTTTTTCCTCTCATGGAACCGGGTTGTCCGGCACCTGCTGGCTGCCAACTTGCGCCAGCCCATCTCCGCTGATTCTGATGGTCCATCCCGCCAACCAGCCTGATCGATCCTCTCCATACTACGATTTTTTCATTCAACAGCTGCCTTCGCGCGGGGTGGGATTTTGCGTTTTTGACCGGCGCGGGTCTGGAAAATCGGGAGGAGATTTTGATTCAGCTAATTTTGCCCTGCTCGCAGATGATGTTGTATCAGCGGTGGAACCTATAAGAAAACTGGAAATGGATATATCCAGCATCCATCTGTTGGGTATCAGCCAGGGCGGCTGGATAGCACCCATTGCCGCAGCGCACGGCGCAATAATCGATTCGCTAATTCTGGGTTCTGCGTGCGGTGTGTCGCCTGCCGAACAGATGACTTTTGCCGCTTTTAACGCTTTGCAATCTGCCGGTTACGGAAATGAAATTCAAATCCTTGCCAGGACATTGCGCTGGAAGGTGGATGAATATTATCGAACCGGCAACAACCGGCAACAACTACAAACAGAGCTGGATGGGTTTAAGAAGGAACCCTGGTTCGATTTATGTTACTTGCCGGGTGATGGAAACTTACCTGAAAGCCCTCTGGCAACCAAGTGGGCTCTGGAAATGGATTATGATCCCCTTGCAATTTGGTCGGATGTTCACATTCCAGCTTTGTTTTTATATGCAGCAGAAGATGAATGGGTGCCAGTGGAAGAGAGCATGATGCTCTATGAAAGCGCAGTAGTTAATACCCCACAGATGGAAATGAAACGATTGGGTAACTGCGACCACCTTTTCTATAACACCATTAACCTACATTCCAGAGAGATTTATCCAGAATTTTGGAAAGTTATGTTAAATTGGTTGAAGGAGATCAATAGGCAATAATTATGGTCTGTAATTTTTTTTGTGTTAGCGATGAGCTATATTAATTTCCGTATATAAAGATATACTCATCTTCATAAAACAGATTAAGTCCATTTGTTAATTTTTCAAACTTTGGATAAACCCCATCCTTATCACTATAAGGTTTCAATAATACTAGTGTAGCCTTCCCATTTGTAATCTCTTCTTTCATTGTTGCCAACTTTGTACTATATTCTAAACTTTTTGTATCACTTAATGTATTGACTTTCACTGGAATTGAAATCGAGTTCAGATTAGTATTAAAATACAAAATTGATATGTTGTTAGTATAGACTGTTCTATTCGAAGAAATACCGGAAACTTTTTCGGATATATTAGCTTCTCTATAATACTTGGAAGTAAATCCTTCGCCATATTTAGATAAACGATAACCAATTAATGCACCAATAAATACCTGACTTGCTACAATTATGATGCCCACCACACAAAGTGTTTTTACCAACCTGTTAAATTTCACTTTAACAAACATATAGAGTATTAATACGGCTTCAAATAATATTGTAATAATTACAGGAGAGAGTATTCTGTTTGCCCAGCTGGTTGAAGCATCAAAGAATGTGTACGACAATATTAGGATGGAAATATATGAGATTTGAAAGATCGTAATAATTTTTATTGATGAATAAATTTTCTTGAATTGATATTTATCTATAATATTTGGAATATATAAAAATAACGTGATGACGAAAATAACCAAAAATAATAAACCTAACAACTGAAAAATATTCTCAATTGTTATCAATTTGGAATTTGATAATCCAAAAGGAATACTACCTTCCAAGTTTTTGGGGATCAACCATGAAATTAGTGTGTTGAATGCTTGATTATATTGCTTAATCCCTGGAGGATGGAATACAAAAGGACGATTAGTTACCTGGCCAATAATGGATTCCGTATATAGTATCCATAAGGTTATTGGGATTATTGTAGATATTAACCCAAATATATATGGCAAATAATTAAAGTATTGGTATCTTCTTCTTTCAAAAATCACATACACCACAAAACTTAATAAAATAGCAATTGCAGCATATCTGGTCAGAAATAACATAGCGATAAGTAATCCAGCTAGCGACAATGTAATAACACCCGACTTATCCGAAATGTTTAGGACCAATAATAAATAGAGAAAGAATAGGAGAAAAAACACACCTTCTGACATTGCTGAAGCATTTATGATTATCATCGGTGGATAAAACAAGAAGAAAAGTATAGATATTGCCGATACAACGATGGATTTAGTTAACTTATAAAAATATATTGATATAAACAATGTTGATAAAGTGGATACTGTTATTACAACATATTTTGCAGCTAATAGAACATCGATATTGAATAAGCGCATAAAAAAAGCAATAATAACCGGATACGCAGGCGGATAATGAGTTAACATAATTGTCATTCCGTCTGGATTTTGCCAGCCATACCCAATCCCTGAAAATAAACCTTCGGCAGCTCTTAGATAATAATATGAGTCAAATCCAACAATAGCACCCCAATTTGTAATAAACCAGTAGACAATGATTGTAGACACTAATGTGATAGGTAATAGAATAAAAGGGAAGATTCTAATCAGTTTACTCTTCATAAATATTAATAGTAACATATTGCTTAGGAAATATTTGTCCTTATAGAATTATTTCAATTACTGTAAATATATTATTCCATGTTATAATAATTCCCGCCTTGCGGTCCGCCGCAAGAGTACCCTATTTCACACGGTTTCCGACCTGACTGAGCGTGCTCCCAATCATGGGAGTTACAGCCGGGGGTGACGAAACCGGAGGCATAACGCGAAGGAGCTACTATGTCCGTTATTTCCATGAAAGCCCTATTGGAAAGTGGTGTCCACTTCGGTCACCGCACCAATAAATGGGATCCCCGCATGCGTCCGTTCATTTTTACCGAGCGCAATGGCATCCATATCATTGACCTGCAGCAAACTGTAAAATGCCTGACTACCGCATACAATCTGGTCCGCGACACTGTTTCTGGTGGTGGACAGGTTCTCTTTGTCGGCACCAAGCGCCAGGCACAGGAAACCGTCCGCGAAGAAGCCATTCGCTGCGGTATGCCCTATGTTACCGAACGCTGGCTGGGTGGAATGCTCACCAACTGGTCAACCATGTATCAGCGTATCAGCGAATTGGAAAAACTATCCAAAATGCGCGACTCAGGTGACTATGGCGGGTTAACCAAGAAAGAAATCCTCTTGATTAACCGCGAAATCAACCGCCTCGAAATTCACCTTAGCGGTGTTCGCAACATGAAGCGTGTACCTGAGCTACTCTTTGTGATTGATGTGTCCCGCGAAGATACAGCCATCCACGAAGCCAACCTGTTAGATATTCCCGTGATTGCCATGGTAGATACCAACTGCAATCCCGGTGGTGTAGATTATGTCATCCCCTCCAATGACGATGCCATCCGCGCCATCAAACTGATGGTTGCTAAGATAGCTGATGCCGCCATCGAGGGCAAAGCTGCTCGTAAAGATGAGTTCTCTGAAGAAGCCGCGCAAGAAGTGGTTGAATCTGCTCCCCGCCGAACTGTAATCGAGGTTGAAGACGAACTGGCTGATGAAGATCTGCTTGGCGCGTCGACACTCGCCAAACTGGGACCAGTTGCAGAAGTAGCAAAAGAAACTGCAGAGGTTGAAGTTGTTGAAGCTGTTGAAGAAACAACCGCAGTAACGGCAGATGTAGTCAAAGAAATTCCAGCAGTAGCTGAAGAAACCGCAGAAGATATTGTCGTTGAGGCTGAAGAAGCCACCAGCACTGATACTGAAGAAGCAAAATAATTACGAATTTTACAGGATAGAATCGATATGGAAATTTCAACCGAGATGATCAAACAGTTACGCGAAGCTACCCATGCTGGCGTTTTGGATTGCCGTAAAGCATTGCAGGCTTCGGATGGGGACTATAAAAAAGCAGTTGACTACCTCCGCGAGAAAGGTCTGGCAACTGCCGCAAAACGTGCAGACCGCGCAGCTTCTGATGGTGTTGTCGAACTCTACTCACACGGTAACGGACGTGTTGGCGTCATGCTAGAGCTGAACAGCGAAACAGATTTCGTGGGTCGCTCAGAGCCATTCCGCAAGCTAGCGCATGAACTCGCTTTACAGATCGCTGCGAGTGCGCCGCAATACATAAAGGAAGAAGATATTCCTGCGGATGTACTTGAACATGAAAGCCAGATCGCTACCGTCAAGTTCCGCGAAGAAGGTAAACCAGAGAATATCATCCCCAAGATTGTGGAAGGTGCTCTCGAAAAATTCAAGAACGAAGTGGTTCTCCTTCGCCAGGCTTATGTTCGTGACGAAGGCATGACGGTTCAGCAGTTGATGAATGAAGCAGTTGTCAGTATGGGCGAGAACATTGTTGTCCGGCGTTTCGTCCGCTGGGAGCTGGGTGAAAGCACTCAAGACTAAAATACTAAAAAATGCCAACCTTGCGGTTGGCATTTTTTTACTCTTGAATCACGACAGAAAACCAAAGGCTCGTAAGTAGAAAAATTCTGGATATTCTGTTATTTTGTATAATACTCACAGGAGGTGAGCAGATGGATAGTCTGAAATACCACCGAATTTTATTGAAACTCAGCGGAGAGGCTCTCTCAGGTATGCATGGTTCTGGAATTGATCCGGAACGCGCGCGGGATATTGCCAGCCGCGTAAAGGAAGTGCGTGAACTGGGAGTGGATGTTGCTATTGTAATCGGTGCAGGCAACTTATGGCGCGGTAAGGTAGGGCTCAACAGCGGTATGGACCGCGCGACCGCGGATTATATGGGTATGCTTGCCACAGTAATGAACGCTCTCGCCCTGATGGACTCACTGGAAAGCATGGGCGTTATGACCCGTGTTCAATCTGCTATAGAAATGCGCGCCGTCGCGGAACCTTATATCCGCCGGCGAGCAATTCGCCACCTGGAGAAAGGTCGTGTTGTTATCTTTGGTGGAGGGACAGGTAACCCATATTTCTCAACCGACACCGCCGCTGCTTTGCGGGCGATGGAAATTGGCGCTGATGTTGTGATAAAAGCCACAAAAGTGGATGGCGTTTATGATAGCGATCCTGAGACTAATCCGAATGCCAAAAAATTTGACAATCTCACCTATATCGACGCGCTCAACCTGCGTCTGGAAGTGATGGACAGCACTGCGGTATCCCTATGCATGGAAAACAAACTGCCCATTTTGGTACTAAACCTGTGGGATCAGGAGAAGATAAAAGCTGCGTTGATGGGTCATCCGGTTGGTACGCTGGTTGCCGCCTGATCAATCGACTTTTCAAATGCCGGATATCTCCGGCATTTTTTATAGGAGTTATTATTTAGTGAATTTCCAAAGATGATAGATGTAACCATCGGGTTTATTTCAGGTTTTCCCTTATAATAGGATTAATTAAATGCTGAATTGATAATCTCTGGAGGAGAACATGGTTAAGGAAACTATCCAGGAAGCTGAAGCCCGTATGAAGGGTGCCATCGATTCCCTTGGCGATACTCTGGCAACGATTCGTACAGGTCGGGCTTCACCTGTTTTGGTGGAACGACTCCCGGTTGAATACTACGGATCCGCCACGCCACTAATGCAGCTTGCCAGTATCAGCGTACCAGAACCCCGTCAATTGATGATCAAACCATTTGATGCTTCATCATTAAAAAATATTGAGCGGGCTATCCTGACATCCGAATTGGGGTTGACACCCAACAACGATGGAAAAGTTATTCGTCTGAATCTCCCTGTCCTGACTGAAGAACGCCGACGTGACCTTGTAAAATTGGTCCATAACCACTTGGAAGAAAGCCGGGTTGCGGTTCGTAATGTCCGCAGAGATTTAATAAAAGACTTACGGGAATTCGAAAAAGAAAAAATGATTTCAGAAGATGAATTGAAATATGCTGAAGAAGAATTACAAAAGCTAACAGATAAATTCATTACGCAAATTGACGCCGCGGGCGCGAAAAAAGAAAAAGAAATCATGGAGGTCTAGAGACTTCCAATATGCCCAAAAAACGTGGTAATTTGGATTTACCAGTAATCCCCGAGCACATTGCCATCATCATGGATGGAAATGGTCGCTGGGCAAAAGCCCGTGGCTTGCCCAGGCTTGCCGGACATCAGGCAGGTACAGAAAATCTTCGCAAAATTATTCGTGCCTGTGTTGAATTTGGTGTCAGGTACCTCACCATCTATGCCTTTTCCACAGAAAATTGGGGGCGTCCCAAAGAAGAAGTGGAAGGATTGCTGAAAATCCTGGAAAGTGTAATCGAAAAAGAACTTGCAGAATTGCATAAAGAAGGGGTTCAGCTGCGCCATATCGGGCGCTTGCACCGCCTTCCGGATGAACTACGAAAAAAGGTGGAAGCCGCGATTGAGTTAACCAAGAATAACAACCGGCTTACCGTAATTGTTGCTTTTAATTATGGCGGACGCGATGAGATCGTCCATGCGGTTGAAGAAATTGTTACTCAGGGTATTCCTGCAGATCAAATTACCGACGCCCTCATTCAAGAGCATTTATTTACCAGAGGCATTCCCGACCCAGATATGGTAATCCGCACATCTGGAGAAATGCGGTTAAGCAATTTCTTGATCTGGCAGGCAGCATATTCAGAGCTATATATCACACCGGTTTATTGGCCAGATTTTAATCGCGATGAATTGAAAATCGCCTTAGAATCTTATTGCCAGCGGAACCGGCGTTATGGTGGATTATCACCTGAAGATAACCAATCCTATCAAAAATCGAAGAGTCCTTAATGCTTAGTCAGCGCTTGCTGGTTATTGCAATCTTATTGCCCGTTGGTGTGTTCCTGGTAGCCATCGGAGGAATACCGCTCTACATTTTCTTCTCATTAATACTTGCCCTTTCAGTTTGGGAATACGGCAACCTCTTTGAAAAAGGTGGCTGGAAACCCTGGAAGCTGCTGGCCATCATCAGTGTGATTGGCATTGCATTATTGCGTTCTTTCTACCAATTTCAATATGCCCCTGAACTTGTTGCCCTCATCACAATGTCTGCGATGGCGTTCCATTTGATTCAATATGAAAAGGGACGTTCAGAAGCGGCGGTTGATTTTTGTATTACACTGGGTGGAGTCCTTTACATCGGCTGGCTGGGGTCTTACCTGATCTCTTTGCGCAATCTTCCAGATGGTTTGTGGTGGTTTTTCCTGGTTTTGCCTTCTGCCTGGGCAGGGGATTCAATGGCTTATCTCATTGGTTCCCGCTGGGGAAAAACTCCCCTTGCGCCTCGTTTAAGCCCTCGAAAAACTCGTGAAGGTTACTTCGCCGGAATCTTGGGTGCGATAATTGGCGGATTGATAATGGCTGCCATCTTCCAGCAATACGCGCCTTCCATTACATTGCTGCGTGGTGCAGTGACTGGTTTGGTGATGGGCGCAATTACACCATTAGGCGACCTGGGTGAAAGCATGTTTAAAAGGATGGTTGGCGCAAAAGACTCCAGCAACCTGTTGCCCGGTCATGGTGGTGTGTTTGATCGAATCGACTCCTGGATTTGGGCTGGAGTATTGGGATTCTACCTGGTCACTTATTTTTGGTTATAAATCCTGCTATATTTAAAATAGAATAAGGAGCCAATATGACGCTTGAACCTACCCGTAATCTGGCTTTGGATCTGGTTCGTGTTACGGAATCAGCTGCCCTGGCGGCTGCCAGGTTTATGGGCAGGGGAGACAAGGAAGCAGCGGATGGCGCAGCCGTGGATGCCATGCGCCTTGTCCTCAATACCGTAGACATGGATGGGATAATCGTTATCGGTGAGGGCGAGAAGGATCAGGCTCCAATGCTTTTTAACGGTGAAAAGCTCGGAACCGGAATGGATCCCAAAGTCGATATTGCTGTAGATCCTATTGAAGGGACGCGTCCCCTGGCAAATGGCGCGCTCAACTCAATATCCACTGTTGCACTCGCTCCACGCGGCACCATGTTTAACCCCGGTCCCTGTGTTTATATGCATAAATTGGCAGTTGGACCAGAAGCCAAGGATGTTATAGATATTGAAGCTCCCATTAAAGACAACCTAGTTGCGGTTGCAAAAGCACTCTCTTCGAATATTGAAGATATCACCGTAGTAATTTTAGATCGTCCCCGCCATGTTGAATTGATTCACGAAGTTCGCAAATGCGGCGCCCGGATTCGTTTATTGCCAGATGGTGACGTGGCAGGCGCCATGATGACCGCCCGGAAAGATTCTGGTATCGATGTGTTGATGGGTATCGGCGGAACTCCAGAAGGGGTGCTGGCAGCCTGCGCTCTCAAATGCATGGGTGGGAATATTCAGGGAAAATTGTTTGCCAGAAATGAAGAAGAAAGAGCGAAAGCCAGGGAGATGGGCTACGATCTAAATCGATTCCTGAGTATCGATGACCTGGTTTCTTCTGATGATCTCTTCTTCGCCGCAACCGGCATCACAAACGGAGAATTATTGCGAGGCGTGGATTATGAAGCAGGTTTTGCCAAAACTCACAGCCTGGTCATGCGTGGTTTAACGGGAACGGTACGAGAGATTATCGCTACACACCGTTTGGATTTGCTTGGCAAGATCAGCCGCGTGAAATACTAAAAATCAACGAACCTATATATAAAGATTGCTTGCATGATATACTGCCATCTGCTATAATCCACATTAATAAGTAGAATTCCATTCAGATTATTCCCCTTTTACATAACCTATCAAACCACTTTCCTGAATGTCACATTATTTGTATTTTTGATACTGCTTGTTTTTCCCAGGCGGATCTCCGCGGGGATATTTCTATTCTCATTACATAACCAAAGGTCAGAGAACATTCTATATGAAAATCATTGAACTTGAAAACTCGCCACTTGCATCCCTGCGTACCATTGCCACAGAGATGAATATCCCCAAAGCGGAGAGAATGAAGAAAGAGAACCTGATCCTGAAGATCCGCCAGGCAGAAGCTGAACGGGAAGGATTGGAGGTTCGTGGGGGTATATTGGAAATTATGAGTGAGGGCGTTGGTTTTTTGCGCCAAAATTATCAGGTTGGGCCGGATGATGTGTACGTATCTCAAGCCCAACTCCGCCGGTACGACCTGCGCTCTGGCGACCTGGTAATCGGGCATGTACGTCCGCCACGCGAATCTGAAAAACATTGGGGCTTGTTGAAAGTAGAAAGCATCAATGGCATTCCAGCTGAAGAAGCACGCAGCCGGCCTGAATTTGAAAAACTAACACCCATTTTTCCAAATAAACGTTTTGATCTTGAAGGCGAAAAAGGTGTTCTTTCCACTCGTCTCATAAACATGGTCGTCCCCATCGGACGCGGTCAGCGTGGAATGATTGTATCTCCACCCAAGGCTGGTAAGACTACCATCTTAAAACAAATAGCCAATGCAATTTCTGCCCAGTATCCAGAAGTTCACTTAATCATGACCATGATTGGCGAGCGTCCTGAAGAGGTCACTGATGTTGACCGAACTGTCGAAGCAGAAGTGGTTGCATCCACTTTCGATGAACCTGTATCCAGCCATGTTCGTTCAGCAGAAATCGCGCTTGAACGTGCTAAACGTCTTGTGGAAATTGGGCGTGATGTCGTTATCCTCATGGATTCTCTCACCCGCCTGGCTCGCGCTTACAACCTGGTTGTTAATCCATCGGGTAGAACTCTCTCGGGCGGTATGGATCCATCAGCGTTATATCCGCCGAAAAGATTCTTTGGCGCCGCGCGAAACCTCGAAGAAGGTGGCTCTCTCACCATTATCGCCACTGCGCTAATCGATACAGGCAGCCGCCTGGATGATGTCGTTTATGAAGAATTTAAGGGAACTGGCAATATGGAAATGCACCTGTCACGTAGATTACAGGAAAGGCGCATTTTCCCGGCAATTGACATCGAACGCTCATCCACCCGCCGTGACGACCTCTTAATGACTCCCGAAGAAC
>CAZRKL010000007.1:0-39638 GCA_964600595.1 uncultured Leptolinea sp. | reverse complement strand
ATTTGTCAGGATTGAAGTGCAAATTGACAAAACCCCCTGCTATCATGTATAATCAGTGCGGTTTTGGTGTCTCATCTGGTTTTAATCCAGGTGAAGTCAATTCTTATAGGAGGACGTAGCGATTTCTTCCAGGTTAGCCATGCATTTGCATAATTACCTCGATCGGAAATCTTACGCCCGGCGAGGTTTTTTATTTTTTTTCCTGGAAGGGAGGTGAGATAGCATGGCATCTGTAGTGATACGCCCAAACGAATCTCAGGATCAACTCCTGCGCCGTTTTCGCAAAAAAGTTGTTAAAAGCGGTGTTTTAAGCACTGTACGAAGAAAGCGTTGGTTCATTTCAAAAAGTGAACTGCGTCGAATTGAGAAGAAAAAAGCTGCCCGCCGCATGCGAAGGCGCACCTTCTCCAAAACGATTGACATGGCTTAGTTCAGAGCCAGTTTGAGGTGAGTATGGCGAAAGAAGAAGATAAGATTCAGGTTGATGGGCGGATTGTGGAAGCCCTTCCCGGAACCCAATTTCGAGTTAGATTGGAAAATGGCCACGAAGTGTTGGCTTACCTGTCTGGTCGAATGCGGAAGTATTATATCCGCATCCTGTTGGGTGATCATGTTCGGGTAGAGATGTCTCCCTATGACCTGACCCGTGGTCGGATTGTATACCGAGCGCGGCGACCTAACGAACCCATGCCGGCTGAAGAAGAAGCTTAAAACACACTGCCCCCGAGTAACATACCGGGGGCAGATTTTTCATCCTTAACCATTTGCTTGAAATTCCTGCCGCAACCAATTATAAAAGAAGGGGAGGTGTACATGAACTCTTCCTTGCCTGGAAACCCCACCATCTATGAGATCAATACACGAGTCTGGATGTATGAACTACGCCAGATATATGGCGATTCGATGACACTGGCAGATGTACCTGAAGAGATCCTGTCTGGATGGCAGAGGGTAGGTTTTCAAGTGATCTGGCTGATGGGTGTTTGGGAGCGCAGCCCCGAAAGCAAACGCGTATCCAATCAAAATGATGTACAGTTGAAAGAATTTCTGGCTGCCCTGCCCGATTTTACCGTAGATGACAATATCGGTTCCGCCTATGCGGTTCGACGCTACGCAGTGGATCCATCATTAGGTGGAAATCAGGCGCTGTTCATATTCAGGGAACGTCTGCGGGAATACGGTATGCGTCTCATTCTGGATTTTATTCCCAATCATCTGGCGCGTGATCACGATTGGGTAACAGACCATCCTGAATTTTTCATTGAGGGAGAAGCTTCTGAATTACTCAATAACGGGGGAGATTTTTTTGAAGCTAATGGAAAAATTCTGGCACATGGCAAAGATCCATTCTTCCCACCCTGGCGTGATACAGCCCAATTAAATCTATTTTCATCAAGTACGAGGCTGGCATCTGCCAATACGTTGGATGAAATCGCCGGATTATGTGATGGAGTTCGTTGCGATATGGCTATGCTTTGTCTGAATGATGTTTTCAGGCAGACATGGGGAGAACGGGTTGGCAATCCTCCTGAAAAAGAATTCTGGAGCGAATTGATTGATGCAATTCGGCTCACCCATCCCAACTTTCTATTTATCGCTGAAGCCTACTGGGATAAAGAAACCGAATTGTTGGCGCAGGGATTTGATGCCTGCTACGACAAGGTTCTGTATGACAGAATGTTACAGGGAAATCCCGATTCATTGTTGGAAAGATTATCAACAGAGTTGCCTCCCATTAATAAGAGGGTTCTGTTTATCGAGAATCATGATGAAAAAAGAATAGCTTCACGGCTCTCTCCATTGCGATCTGTTCAGGCAGCTATTATGCTTGCAACGTTACCCGGATATCATTTATTTCATGAAGGGCAAATACAGGGACGCAAGGTGCATGTGCCGGTTTTCCTCCAGCGCAGGTTGGATGAAAAGCCCATCCATGATCAGGAAAGGTTCTACCAGGTCCTGATCCGCACGGCTGTATCACCGCTCTGCCAGGAGGGGGAATGGAAGATATGTAAATGGAGCGGATGGGATGACAACCAGAGCCATTTGAATATTGTCGCCTGGAGCTGGCATTACCAGGGAGAAACATTGTTGGTTGTCTTGAATTTAAATGACCGTCAGAGTCAGGCGCATGTTTCGTTGCCGTGGGATGCCCTGCGTGGCAAGGAATGGAAACTGGTCGATCTGATTCAAGGCGATATCTACTTCCGTTCAGGGGATGAAATGACTGGCGCTGGAATGTATGTGGATTTGCCCGGATGGGGTTTCCATTATCTCTGGATGAAAAACAATTAACTTTGCGCCAACTTGAAACTTTTTTTGTGTTCTGGCGTATTTATCTTAGGAGGCTAAAATGGACTCGTTTATCATAAGATTGATTATTAATGCGCTTGCTATTGCGGCAACCGCCTGGTTGTTACCCGGAATCACGGTGGGAGGGAATCCAACCCTTACCATCATCCTGGTTGCGTTGATTTTTGGTATAGTCAACGCTGTAATTAAACCCATCTTCTCTTTTGTAACCTGCGGTTTGTATGTGCTCACACTGGGTTTGTTCACATTTATTGCCAATGCGGTAATGCTATGGGTAACGCAGTATGTGGCAGCCTGGTTTGGATTGCAATTTAGAATCGACAGCTTTTGGACAGCCATCCTGGGTGCTCTGATCATCAGCGTTGTGAGCTTTATCTTATCGATGATGTTTGGCAAAGATAAACGGCACCGCGTAAAAAAATCCAGCTAAACTAAAGAAAAACTTCCGCATTTGCGGAAGTTTTTTTATTCCAGTAATTGAATGTCAGCAGAGCGCATGCGTTCATGAATGAGATCGATCAATTCCAGTTTAAGTTCTGCGCCATGACCGAGTACAGCTTTTGCCATGATGGTTAATTCCACTTTTTTAGCTGCCATATTTGAAGAGCTGATCACCTTCCAGGGTTCCACCTGCCCTTCCAATTGGTGAAATGATTCATCCCCGAGTGATTTCAATACTTCCAATGCTTTTGATAGATCATCGGGAGAAACATGAAGTGAAATGTTGATCTGCGAAAACTTGCCCCGGCTGAAATTACGCACGACCCTGATTTCACCATTCGGCAGCGTAAATTGCTCACCGGTTGGCGCCCGGACGATGGTGGTGGTTAAATTTACAGCTTCTATCACACCCTGAATATTTCCGCTGGGTTGGATAAATTCGACTTTCTCGCCGATGTCAAAGGTCTCATTGAACAGAAAGCCTATTCCCGATAACACATCCGAAACAATAGGTCGGGCAGCGATTCCAAAAGCCGCGCTGAATAAACCCAATACCCATACCAATGTGCTCGGGGTAACAAACAACAGTAGAGATAATGCTGTTGCAACCAGGAAGAAAAAGAAGCTGATCAGGCTGGATACAAGGGATAGAAGCGTTTGAGCGCGTTCTGAGCTGGGATGGCTGCCTTTGGGTGCACGGATCCGGATGGAGAAAATTTGATTAATAATCAGTCGGCTAATCAATGTGAGAATCCATGCCGCCAGAAAATATGCGGCGATGGTAATAATGGTTTGCAGTGCTGGAGTTTGGATCAGCGTAATATTATTTGAAATTGTGTCCATATATTTATTTTGAGTCTACATCCAACCCAACAGTTGGGCAAGCCAGACTAACAGGGGAGCAATTAATAATGTGGGGATCAGGCTCCCAACCCTCAGTTTGAACAAGTTTAGAATACTGCAAGCTCCCACAGCCATTAAGACAACACCCCCAGCTGCAGTTAATTCCTGCATCATGGCGTCATTGATTAGCTGTTGAAGTTGTGCCCCCAGAAGGGTGAGGATGGCCTGGTACACGAAAACCGGAAAGGCTGAGAAGATCACTCCCACCCCGACTGTGGAAGCAAATGACATGGCAAAAATGCCATCCAGAATGGATTTGATGATCAGGAGCTGCGGGTTTCCCAGAGCGCCATCCTGAATGGAACCCAGAATTGCCACTGGACCGGCGCAGAAGAGGACCGATGCCGTCAGAAATCCACGGATGAATTTTTCACGGTCATTCGATTCGTTGTTGTGAGCGAATTTGCTCTCCAGCCATCCACCCAACCGTGTTACACCTTCTTCAATCCGCAACCATTCACCAAGCAAGCCGCCAATCACCAGGGCGCCCAGTGTAATCAGGCTGTTGTTGGTCTTTAAGAACATCTGCACACCCAGGGCAATTACAAACAAGCCCAAAGCACCCAGCAGCGTGGATTTTATCCGCTCACTGAGTTTGGATCCCATTAGAACACCCAGGCTTCCGCCCAGTATGATTGCCGCCGCATTGATCCATGTACCAGTCATAGGCTTTTCATTTTACCCAAAAGATTTCGTTTGGCAAGGAAGCTGTCCCATTTTGCGGCTGCTACATTCTTTGGATATGATTATTGCTATGCTATACTTAATCAGATTTCGGAAATTTAGTCTTCCCATTCGGAAAATATGGCAATTCGTCACCGCTTTGATAACCTGGATCTATTGATAATTTCAGAACTTCGTAAAAACGCGCGGATTAGTTCTGCTGATATTGCCCGCCTGCACAACCTGAATGAGCGTACGGTGCGAAACCGGATCGAATCATTGATTAAGCGGGATATTATCCGCTTGACCACGATAGTGAACCCCTACGCCTTTGAATATGTCATTGCGGTCGATGTTTTTATTGAAGCTTCCATGGATCACGAACAGGCGATTCTCGACAAACTCCTTTCAATGTCTGAGATTTCATACATCGCTTATGGTCAGGGTTCCACCGACCTTTCTATAGAAGCCCGCTTTAAAGACAGCCATCAAATGCGTGAATTCTTGCGGAGGACACTCCCATCCATTCCCGGTATAAAAGTAAAAGGATACGCGTTGGTTCCTCGTGTTTTACGTAATATTGATGAATGGATGCCTCCAGCAAGCGACTTTAAATAGGTCAAGGATCAGAATATTGAAGGGGGAAGTGTTATAAACAACAACCTGAATGATTGAAAAATGAAATGTAGCCAACTGGATATTGAATTCAAAGCCTGATTATCTGATAATCAGTATGCTTGACTATCAAAAATAAAATTATGCTATTATTAATTCCATGGGAACAAACCGGGATCGTATTTTAATTGTCGAAAATGATGCTGATATTAGCGACCTGATCGCTAGGCAGGCTCTGCAATCTATGGGTTACCAGGTGCAGACAGCCGCTGACGCACAGGCTGCCATTGCAAAAGCGATCCAATTCTCTCCAGATATCATGATTGTGGATTTAAACCTGCCCAGTTTGAGCGGTAAGGACCTGATGGTCGCCCTCAACTCCCAGGGAATATCCATACCCATCATCGCGCTAACCAAAAAGGGTGGAGAAGAGGACCTTGTGCAATCGTTCCGGCTGGGCGCTACTGATTTCTTGCTCTGGCCGGTTAAAGAAGCGGAAGTCATCGCGGTAGTTGAACGCGTGCTAAAGCAGGTTCACGATCGCCGCGAAGGGGAAAGACTGGATCGTCAGCTTCAACAAACCAACCTGGAATTGCAAAACCGTGTGCGGGAATTAACCACAATATTCTCGATTGGTAAAGCGGTGACCTCTGTCACCGATCAGGCAATTCTTTTTGACAAAATAGTGGATGGCGCTGTAAAGGTAGCCAATGGTGATATGGGCTGGTTCCTCGTCAGGGACGAGGGTGACCGCGGTTTTATTCTGGCAGCCCATGAAAACCTGCCCGGTTCTCTTGTCAGCAAGGTGGGACAACCCTGGGATGATGGCATCAGTTCGTTGGTTGCCATGTCTGGGGAGACCCTGGCGATACATGGCGACCCGCTGAAACGTTTCCGGTTCAATGACCTGGGTCAATCAGCTCTTATTACTCCCATAAAAGTACAAAAGCAGGTCATTGCGTTGCTTGCTATTGTTCGGCGTACTCCAAAACCATTTAACAGCAGCGAACAGAAACTTGTAGAGGCAGTCGCAGACTACGCATCCATCTCCCTGGTAAATGCCAGGTTGTTCCGGGCTCTGGAGGAGCGGGCGCGTTATATGCAGCGGGCTGCCGAAAATGCCCAGGCTGGAGCAAAATCTAAAAGTAATGTCTTGAAAACTGCAGGTAAAGACCTGACAGACCCGCTTGAAGAGGCGGTCACCAATCTGGAGGCTATTACCAGCAAATTAACACCAGATCAGAAAACAATCGTCGAGTCAACTATTTTAAAGTTGAAAGATAGTCTGGACGCACTTGAAAAAGTAACTAAGATTCCAACCAATCCACTCCCAGCGCAACTTCTTCCAATAAATGCAGTCGAGATTGGACAAAAGGTAATTGAACGATATAAACGCGCCGCAGAAGAGGATGATATTCTATTAACCTCAGATTTCTCTGATGATGAAATCCTTGCGTATGCGGATTCTGATCAAGTGGATCAAGTAGTGGATCGTCTTGTAACAAACGCGTTGCGGAATACTCCCCACGGTGGGCAGGTTGCTATGCGTATTGAAAAGATGATGGATGGTCAAATCCATTTCCTGGTGCGTAATAGTATTGCTGAAATTGAAACGCAAAAGCTGAACCTTGCGCAGGATAGCGGAAAAAAAGAAGCTGCTCGCAAGGGTGCGAATGGCACCCAGGTGCTTGGTCAGGTTAAGGATATTGTCACTGCCCATGGTGGAAAAGTCTGGGCAGAATCAAACCCCACTCAGGGAGCCATTTTCCATTTCACATTATTGCCGCCCGCTTGATTGGATTATTAAGTAGAAATAACCTGGAATTACAATATGACGGACAACTCTAAAGAATTAGTGTTTGTAATCATCTCAGAAAATCAAGCTAACTATCTGCTGGAACGGGTTTTACGTTCGGCAGGATATAGTGTTACTGCAGTAAAAGAAAAAGCTGCGGCAGAAAAAATGCTGGAAAACACCCAGCCTTCGTTGGTAATCTTAAGCGAACAATTGGTGGATGGTAACGGATTGGAACTTGCCCGTAACTTGATCCGTCGCTACCCAGCACTGCCCGTTCTGCTTTTTGTTAACTCTGATACCCCCGAATTATTAAAAGAAGCATTGAGAACCGGCGTGATGGATTATCTCTGCCTTCCATTAAAGACGGAGGATATTTTATCAGCGGTACAGCGCTCGATCAAACAGGCTAAATTCCGAAAAGACTGGGTTATTCTCGAATCAAAACGGGCAACCGCCAGCCTGCAGCGCCGCATGGATGAGATCGAAACCCTGGCGCAGCTTGGACGCTCCATTACAGCTTCGTTAAATCTGGACTATGTATTGGCTTCAATTGTGGATGCCGCGGTCGATCTGACCGGCGCAGAAGAAGGCAGCCTGCTATTGATGGATGAAGCCAGCAGTGATCTGTATATGCGCGCAAGCCGCAACTTCCAGGAAGAATTTGTACGTACCTTCCGCCTGCCCATTCACGATTCGCTGGCGGGATCCGTCGTCCGCACGGGGCAACCCGTTTTATTAGATGAACAGACGCCTCAGAAAATCAAAACATCCTATCTGGTCCACAGCCTGATATACGTTCCCCTGCAAAGTCGCGGACAGACAGTTGGGGTCTTGGGCGTTGATAACCGCCACAACCGCACCAGCTTCACCGATCATCATGTAAAACTACTGGCGACCATCGCTGACTACGCGGTTATCGCTATTGAGAATGCTCACCTGTATTCAGCCGCCACTTACGACCGCAATAAACTGGAGACCATCCTCACCAATATTCAGGATGGGGCGATTGTTCTTGATCCTGACCAGCGGTTTATCCTTGTCAATCAAACCGCCCGTTCTGCATTCAACCTGGGAGACAGCAACCTGCAGGGAAAAATATTCAGCGATGTGGTTCAAAAACCGGAACTGCTGGATATTATGAAAACACCGGGTTCAGAACATTATCCCAATCAATGTGAAGTGGAGTTGGATGACGGCAGGGTATTCTCAGCCCAGTTAACCCCCATTACCGATGTTGGGATTGCCATTACCTTCCACGACATCACGTACCATAAAAAACTTGACCGTTTAAAAAACGATTTTGTTTCCACAATTTCGCACGACCTTAGATCGCCATTGACTGCAATTCTGGGCTACATTGAACTGCTCGATAGGGCTGGTCCGATCAATGATTTACAGCGAGATTTCATCCATCGGGTTCAGGCAAGTGTTCACAGTATCACCGCGCTGGTAAATGATCTTCTCAACCTGGGCAGGATAGAATCTGGTTTTGATACCCGCAAGGAAACCGTATCCATGAACACGCTCCTAGATGGTTCATTGGATATGTTTGCCGAGAAGATGAAGAGCAAGAAACTGCAGCTCACCCGCAACCTACCCGATAAAGTGCCCCCGCTGTTTGGAAATCCCATCCAGCTGCGGCAGATGATTGACAACCTGGTGGATAATGCCATTAAGTACACACCCGAGACTGGGAAGATCAAGGTGGAAGTTCAGGTAGATGGCAATCAGCTCATCTTCCAGGTGGGTGACAGCGGATGCGGAATTCCCCCTCTGGATCTTCCCTATATCTTTGACAAATTCTACCGGGCGTCCAATGCCACCTCAGACATGCCGGGTACCGGATTGGGTCTTGCCATCGTGAAATCCATTGTCGATAACCACCAGGGGCGTATTTGGGTTGATTCGACGCTCGACAAAGGGACTAACGTTACAGTTGTCCTTCCGGTGGCAGAAGCTGCAGTTGCCTAGTTTAGCTGATTAAATTAATAAAAAATCCGCCTTCAAGGCGGATTTTGCTATCCCTTTCCTTTGAGGAAAATATTCATCTGAGTAAGAAAATCATCAACCTGATGATATGGATATATTTTAATCAGAGGATGGCTGTTGCCCTCCAACATTTTGGATATCTTCCTGCCAGCCAGGTAACCGCATAAAACGGGTTTCTCCGTCAGGAGTGCGTAGGCGATCTCATACCCGACCCCGTGTGATGGCGTGCTGATCTCTGCAATCACTGCGTCGCATTCATCCAGCCATTGGATATCCCGCCGGTAGATTTCATGTGCTGAGATAGAGTTCTCATATGAAATTACATCTTCATCTGCCAGCACAGCGGTTGGAACGGTGTGCCCTTCACTTAAGAGGGAATCCACAATGGAACGGTACAGCGCCTGATCCTTCCTCCCGCCTGTTATCGAACATGAAAAGTAAATGTTCATGCTAAGTCCTTATCACTCA
Organism: uncultured Leptolinea sp.; assembly: GCA_964600595.1. Lineage (GTDB taxonomy): Bacteria > Chloroflexota > Anaerolineae > Anaerolineales > Anaerolineaceae > DAIOEK01. Next base: position 30,448 of record CAZRKL010000007.1, on the reverse strand, counting down.
ATTTGTTGAGAAAATTATACATGATTAGTAACCGTCCCGCTTATCAAGACGGATCGGTGCCTAATGTGACATACTCACATCCTGTTTTATGATATAAATAACTAAATCACTGGTATTATTGGGGGTAAGCTTACTTCAAGTAACTTGTCTAAACAGCGAACTTTTCCGCCTCAGGGCGGTTTATCATGTAAGTGTGGAGATATTTCCAATGACAAAAGAAATGGTAACCATCGATGCCAATGAGGCAGTTGCTCATGTGGCATACAGGGTAAGCGAAGTTATCGCCATTTACCCGATTACACCATCCTCCGGGATGGGCGAATTCTCTGATGCGTGGTCCGCAGCCAATAAACCCAATATGTGGGGAACTGTCCCCTCGGTGGCGGAAATGCAATCAGAGGGTGGAGCCGCTGGTGCGGTACATGGGGCGCTGCAAGCTGGGGCTCTGAGCACCACTTTCACCGCATCCCAGGGTCTGTTACTGATGATCCCAAATATGTTCAAGATTGCCGGCGAACTAACACCGACCGTCTTCCATGTTTCTGCCCGTTCTCTGGCAGCGCAGGCGCTCTCCATCTTCGGCGATCACTCCGATGTGATGGCGACCCGTTCCACTGGTTTTGCGCTGCTGGCATCCCGCTCTGTGCAGGAAGCCCAGGACATGGCGATGATTTCTCATGCCGCCACTTTGCGCTCCCGTATTCCATTCCTGCATTTCTTCGACGGATTCCGTACCTCTGCTGAGGTTAACAAGATCGAGCGGATTCAGGATTCTGTCTTTACAGCCATGATTGACGATGAGCTGATCAGGCAGCATCGCGAGCGCGCTCTCTCACCCGATCATCCGGTATTGCGCGGAACCGCCCAGAACCCCGATGTATATTTCCAGGGACGCGAGACTGTCAATCCGTTCTACGATGCCACCCCCGCCATTGTCCAGCAGATGATGGATCTTTTCGCAAAGCAGACTGGTCGGCAGTATCACCTGTTTGATTACGTGGGCGCACCAGATGCGGATCGCATAATTATCGTGATGGGTTCAGGTGCTGAAACGGCTGAAGAAACCGCAAAATTCCTCAATGCCCGTGGTGAAAAGGTCGGTGTGGTTACAGTTCATCTCTATCGTCCATTTTCCATGGAAGATTTTCTCAATGCGTTACCCGCAACCACCAAATCAATCGCTGTCCTCGACCGCACCAAGGAACCCGGTGCCGGTGGAGAACCTCTCTACCTGGATGTGACATCCGCTATCGTCGAAGCATTTGAGCTCGGCAAAACACCATTCAAGCACCTCCCGCAGATGATCGGCGGCAGATTCGGTCTTTCATCCAAGGAATTTACTCCCGCCATGGTGAAAGCGGTCTTCGATGAACTAAAGAAAGATAAACCTAAGAATCACTTCACCGTTGGTATCTTTGATGATGTCAGTCACACCAGCCTTGATTTCGATCCTTCTTACAACATAGAAGATGAAAAGACAGTCCGCTGCCTATTCTATGGTTTGGGTGCCGACGGAACCGTGGGCGCCAATAAAAACTCCATCAAAATTATTGGTGAAGAAACATCCAACTATGCCCAGGGATACTTCTACTACGATTCCAAGAAATCGGGCACAGTAACCGTTTCTCATTTACGGTTTGGTCCCAAAGAAATTCGCGCCCCGTATCTAATCAGCCAGGCGCAGTTTGTTGCCTGCCACCAATTCTCCTTCCTCGAGCGTTTTGATATGCTCAAGCACGCTGTCAAGGGTGGAACCTTCCTGCTCAACTCCATTTATGGTCCCGAAGAAGTGTGGGATCACTTACCGCAGGAAGTCCAGAAAGACATTGTTGAGAAGGAACTCAAGTTTTATGTCATCGATGGCTACAAAATCGCTGAAATGACCGGCATGGGAAACCGCGTGAACACAATCATGCAGACCTGTTTCTTCGCCATCAGTGGAGTTCTTCCCCGTGATGAAGCCATTGAAGAGATCAAAAAATCGATCAAGAAGACCTACGGTAAACGAGGTGAAGCTGTCGTCAAGATGAATTTTGATGCGGTGGATCATACCCTCGCACACCTCAAATTGGTTACAGTGCCAACGGCAGTAACCAGCAAGATTTCCCGCCGCCCTGCCGTTCCTGAACAAGCGCCCGCTTTTGTTAAGGATGTCCTCGGAAAAATGGTTATTTTCGAAGGGGATAACCTCCCTGTATCAGCGATACCGGTGGATGGCTCATACCCGACTGGTACATCGCAATGGGAAAAACGCAATATTGCTCTGGAAATACCTGTCTGGGAACCGGATCTCTGCATCCAGTGTGGTAAATGCGCGTTCGTCTGCCCGCATGCTGTAATTCGTCAGAAAGTTTACGATCCAGCTAACCTCAAAGATTCACCGGAATCTTTCAAATCCATGGATGCGAAATTCAAGGAGATCCCCGACAGTAAATTCACCATTCAGGTGGCACCTGAAGACTGCACCGGATGCGCCCTATGTGTGGAAGCCTGTCCAGCAAAAGATAAAACCCAGGTTGGTCGTAAAGCCATCAATATGGCAGACCAGCTCCCCATCCGCGAGCAGGAAGCCAAAAACTGGGAATTCTTCCTGAATATTCCCGAAACCGATCGGACTCTATTTGCACCTACGACGGTGAAAAACTCCCAGCTTCTCCAACCGCTATTTGAATTCTCGGGTGCATGTGCGGGATGCGGTGAGACACCCTATGTCAAACTGCTTTCGCAGCTCTTTGGTGACCGTGCGCTTATTGCCAATGCCACCGGCTGCTCTTCCATCTATGGCGGAAACCTCCCCACCACTCCCTGGGCATTCAACAAAGATGGTCGTGGGCCATCCTGGTCGAACTCCCTCTTTGAGGATAACGCTGAATTTGGTCTGGGGATGCGCCTGACACTAGACAAACACGTAGAATTTGCCACTGAACTTCTACAGGCATTACGCCCCGAGATTGGTGATGAACTGGTAAACCAGCTTCTTTCCACCGACCAGAGCACCGATGCCGGAATCGCTACGCAGCGGAAACTTGTCGGGCAGCTGAAAGCTAAACTTGCAAAAGTAAATGATCCGCGGGCGAAAAATTTGCTCTCCATTGCCGATGAACTGGTGAAGAAGAGTGTTTGGATTGTAGGTGGCGATGGTTGGGCTTACGACATTGGTTATGGCGGTCTCGACCATGTAATCGCCTCTGGCAGAAATGTAAATATTCTGGTCCTCGATACCGAGGTCTATTCCAACACCGGTGGTCAGGCATCCAAATCCACCCCGCGGGCAGCCGTTGCCAAGTTCGCAGCCAAAGGCAAAGGGCTTCCCAAGAAAGATCTGGGAATGATCGCCATGGCTTATGGGTATGTATATGTTGCCCGTGTGGCCATGGGGTCCAATGACCAGCATACTTTGAAAGCATTCCTCGAAGCGGAAGCTTATGAGGGACCTTCCCTCATTATCGCGTACAGCCACTGTATTGCCCATGGCATCGACATGCGCAAGGGGTTGGATCAGCAGAAGGCAGCAGTCAACTCTGGCTTCTGGCCGCTCTATCGTTACAATCCAGCTCTTGTTGACGAGGGTAAGAATCCCCTAAGCATCGATTCACGCGAACCCAGCATTCCACTTGAAGATTACGTTTACAACGAAACCCGTTACCGTATGCTCGTTCAAGCGGATGAGAGTCGGGCAGAAATGCTGCTCAACGCAGCCAAGGAAGATGTTCGGAAACGACTCGACCTGTACCGGCAGATGGCAGCCATTCAATACAAAGCCGAAGAATAACGCAATAAACAATGGACACGGATAACAGGATTATCCGTGTCCTGCTTATAATCAAATCAATATTTAATCGGGGAGTGAAATATGACAGACCTAACCACAAATTTTATGGGATTATCGCTAAGTAATCCACTGGTTGCTTCAGCATCGCCATTATCCAAGCGGGTGGAAACAGTTAAAAAGCTAGAAGATGCTGGCGTGTCGGCTGTAGTTCTGTATTCTTTATTTGAAGAACAAATTAACCATGAAAGCAAAGCTTTAGATTATTTCCTCAGCCGGGGTACGGATTCATTCCAGGAAGCATCCACCTTTTACCCGGATTTTGAGCATTACAATGTGGGTCCAGAAAAGTATCTGGAGCATATTTCCGCGTTAAAGCGGGCGGTGAATATTCCCATTATCGCCAGCCTGAATGGTGTTTCTTCCGGCGGATGGGTAGACTACGCCAAACGTATGCAGGATGCCGGCGCGGATGGACTGGAATTGAATTTTTACTATATACCAACTCAAATAGATTTATCTGCAGCAGAACTTGAAAAAAACTATGTTGAGCTTGTTGGGGCAGTTAGAAAATCCATATCAATACCCATGACTGTCAAATTGAGTTCGGCATTTACAGCGTTGCCAAATTTTGCATCTGAATTGGCAAAAGCCGGTGCTGATGGTTTAACACTCTTCAACCGCTTTATCCAGCCAGATTTTAACCTGGAAAAAATGGAAACCACACCGCATCTGGTGCTTTCAACCTCAGCTGAACTGCGCCTGCCCTTGCGTTGGGTTGCAATTCTGTATGACCGGATAGACGCCGATCTGGCGTTGACGAGTGGTGTGCATACAGGTGTCGATATGGTTAAATCTGTCCTGGCCGGTGCGGCTGTGACCATGGTTGCTTCAGAGTTGATTGAGAATGGTGTTAAACGCGCTGGCAGTATGCTTGCTGAATTCCATGACTGGATGGTGGAAAACGAATACAAATCGGTTAATCAGATGCGCGGTGCCATGAGCCAGCGAGCGGTAGCAGAGCCGGCAGCTTTTGAACGTGGCAATTACATGAAAGCTTTACAGACGTACGACAATAAGCTGTTCTAATTATTACTTGTCGCTGGGTTTTTAATGGGTTTTTGATAAAAAATAGAACGGTTAATCCCGTTCTATTTTTGCTTATTAAAATATATGAACAGTTGTGGATCTTTGTTTATTTTCTAAGAAGTCCTTCTAAATCACTCAGTGTCACCCGCGAGGTGAAATCCACGCTCATTGGGGTCACCGCCACCAGGCGGTCAACCAGAATGGCGTAATTATCTCCATCCGGTTCAAGATCAAACGTGTTTTTATCTACATCGTAATCTATGTGGACCGGCTCCTCCAGGCTCTGGCGTGGACGGATGGTCAATTTGTAGTAGGGTCTCCGCGATAGACGGGTCATCCGCCAGGGGGTGTCGGGGGTGGCGCTATCGGGTACTTCCACTTTCAACAGATCAACATCGTGCGGAAGGGGGGTGGTAAGCATTTTTTCTGCAAACAAACGGGTAAAGTGTTTGGCCGCAGAAAAATCAATCTCGGTGGAATATGACAACTGAAAGTCGCGGTGTACTTCGAGCGATATTGCCAGAGCGGGGATCCCCATACTCGCTGCTTCCAGCGCAGCACCCACGGTGCCAGATGCGGTCACACCGCTGCCGGCATTCTCTCCGTAGTTGATCCCTGATACCACCAGATCCGGGCGGCGGGGGCAAAGCTCATGAATGGCATGGACCACAGTCTGCGCGGGCGATCCTCCCACCGCATAGGTTACCCAGTCTTCACCATTTACCGGAAGTTTCTTTACTTTGATCATGCCATCCGAAGAAAGCGGGTGGCTGCGTCCAGCCCCTGACCATTGTTCACGTGGGGCTGCGACCGTCACGTAAGAAATTTGAGAAAGGGCTTCCGCGGCGGCAAACAATCCGGGAGATTTTATCCCGTCATCATTGACGAGTAATACGTGATATTTAGCTTCTTTCATTTATTAACCTGAATCCGTTTTACAAGATAAATGTGATTCTAACACATGCCTGTTGTTTATTTCTTGAACCTAATCATATCTTTTACGATAGAATAAGATATAGGAAATTCGGTGAACTGAATGCCTCCCATTTTGAAATACTTCCTGCGCCGGCTAATTGCCATACCCATATCATTGGTATTAATTACCATGGTTTTGTATGGATTTATGATGCTTACACCTCCTGAAGAAAGGGCATCATTATTTTTACCACGCAGATCGGATAGGCTTACTACAGTAAGATTGCAGCGACTTACGCAGGAAATCATTAAGGAAAAAGGATTGGACAAACCGTTTCCTGTGCAATATATTAGCTGGGCAACCTCACTGATAAAAGGTGAATGGGGATACAGTCCACTGCTGCAGGGTGATGTGCTTCCTCTATTGATGCGCCGTTCTGCTCCCACCCTGGAATTAACCCTGATTACCATGCTGGTGTTCATTCCCACCGGTATTTGGAGTGGACTGCGGGCTGGCAAGCGTCCGAATGGCAGGTTTGACAATCTGTTTCGTTTTACAGCCTTTACTTCACTTTCAGTTCCTCAATTTATAGTTGGCATTTTTCTACTAAATATCTTTTACATAGGATTGCACTGGTTCCCACCAGAACGGATGAGCCTTGGAATATCTTCGATCATCAACAGTGAAAGCTATATTCCTTTCACCGGATTCCTAACTATCGATGGTATCTTGAATGGTCGGCTGGATGTTACCTGGGATGCGATCAGACATTTAATTCTGCCGGTAATCTCATTGGGATTATTGAATTGGGCTGTACTGGCACGAATCGCCAGAGTATCAACCATGGAAGAATTCCATAAAGAGCATATTATCGCGGCAAAAGCGCGGGGCATACCTGAAAACAGGTTGGTAAATAAGCACATCCTCAGAAATATTATTTCTCCATCGCTTACAAGCAGCGCTCTCGGAGCGACCACTCTATTTACTGGAGCGATCGTAATTGAGCATACTTTCAGCCTTAAAGGGATTTCGTCGTTAATGGAATCCATTAACGCTATCCCTGATGTCACTTCGGTAATGGGGTTTGCTGTATTTTGCATACTTTGTGTATTGGGCATTATGTTCATTCTCGATGTGGTTCAGGCAATCGTGGATCCACGGATTAGAGATGGAGTGCTGGAAAAATGAACAGAGATGCTATCGCGCAACTGTCATCTGCCATAAAAGAGAACCGCCAGTCTCGGCGATTTTTCAGGCATTGGCAGAATATCTTGGGTGTAGTTCTTGTTCTAATATTCATACTAATTGCGATTGGTGCAGACTGGCTGGCGCCCAATTCTAATCCTACCTGGGTCAGCGATCTAAACTGGGAAAATGATCTATACAAAATTCTGCCTCATCCACCCGCACCTGAGACGCCCCTGGGTACGTTGCCTACCAGACGAAATGCCATCCAGATTGATATCTGGACAGCGCTTATTCATGGCACAAGATCAGCCATGAAATTTGGAGTATTTGCAGCAGTAATTACTGGGTTTATTGGAATGATCATTGGTACAACCTCTGGTTGGTTTGGGGGATGGATAAATGGTATTACCATGCGGATTTCCGATTCCCTGTTAGCTATTCCAGTTATTGTTGGCGTGGTCGTGGTTCAACAGGTAACATTGATTTTGGCGGGTAATACACTCTGGTCATTGATAAATCCGCGTGGATTGGAGGACCCGGGTGTGTTTGTCACGTGGATGGGGAATTTATTGATGGATATGGACGCCACCTTGCTTGCGATCATATTATTCTCCTGGATGCCTTATGCCAGGCTGATGAATAGTATTGTCCTCCGCAATAAGGAGTTAAGCTACATCAAGGCTGCCAGGTCTCTGGGGGCATCTTCCGGTAGGATCATCTTTAAACATCTCATCCCGAATTCCATTTCCCCCATGATCGTGCTCTTTTCAAAGGATGTGGGTTCTTTTGTTCTCCTGCAGGCGTCTTTCACTTTTATTGGCCTGAAATCTCCATCTGAATGGGGTATGGTGATGGTGTATGCACGTGATTACCTGGTGGGTTTAGGGGGGAATTTAATCGCCAATTGGTGGGTGTTCCTGCCAATCACTCTGGCGCTTGTCCTTTTTAGTGTGGGTTGGAACCTTTTGGGTGATGGATTGAATGATGTGCTCAATCCACGACAGACGCATTCGATTTGAGATTATTCAGGATTTGGGGAATACCAACTCTAACTCACGATAAATCTCTTCCAAAAACCTCTGCCTGGAAACCTCTTCAATCTGGCGCAAAACCACCCTGTCTTTTTTGGGGGTAATTTCAATCAGGTTCGCATTTCCAGGTTTGCCAGCCTTATCCAGAAGCAGCACCTTGCTTATATCTGAAATAAATCCAAATGGCATCACCCGGTAAGGACGAAAAATAGCGGCGACAAAATAGCTTTCACCTGGTCTGTTTAATGGAGGCAGTATGATCAGACCGATAAAGGTCATTTCATTCGGTTTGCGCAGCTCATAGTTCATCCCCGCTATGGATGTGCTGACTAATTTATTCTTTTTTGCTGCTTCATCCCAGTAGAAATGCAGGAATTTGTTTCCATCCTTCTCTAGTAGCTGCAGAAAAATGTCGGACGTTTTGTGGAACAGCTCTGGGAGCACCTGATGGGTAAAAACCCAATGAACTGATAAATCTTCCTGGTCCATATCTCTAACCTGGAAAGAATCGTACCGAATAAATGATGGTGAGTAAGATACGTCTTTCTGCAATATTTATAACAGGAACGATTATCATTTCAAAGCAATCTGATAAAGTTTGCCCAATTTATGCAGTATGCTATAATACATTAAAATAGTATGAGAAGGTGAAACGTTGAAAATACCCATCATCGTTGGACTAGTCTGTCTCGCTGCCGTTCTGGCTGTAGGTATGGTTGTGACGGATTTTACGGTTTACCTTGGAAATGACCCCACCACATGCAACAACTGCCACGTAATGGACGCCGCGTATGAAGGCTGGTATCACGGTGGGCATCAGATCTGGGCAACCTGTGTTGATTGTCACACCCCCCACGAATTCATTCCAAAATACTTTATAAAAGCCAAACACGGCATGATCCACGTGACCATGTTCACTTTAAATCAAATTCCCGAGCCGTTACGCGCAAAAGAAGAAACCAAAAATATCGTCCAGGAGAACTGCATCCGCTGCCACGCCACAACAGTTTCAGAAATTTCGGATGGCATGATGGATTCAGAGCGCTATTGCTTTGAATGTCACCGCAATGTTGCCCATGGTGAAAGAGGCATTACCATCCTCCCGTACCAGGACAAAGGCTTGTATCAATTGCCAGATTTAGAAAGGAATCATCCATGAACATAACGCAGAAGAAATGGTTCAAACCCGCTTTACTCACAATTATTATCGTAGCTCTGGCAGGTATATCCATTGGGGTATTGCTCTTTCTCCGCAATCAGCCTGCCCAGCGGCGTGGTGTTGAACCTTTGGTTGTTATCCAACCTATGGAGCCGGACTCAGCAAAGTGGGGATTAAATTTCCCGAATCAATACTCCACTTTTAAGTTGACAAAAGAGAATCTCACCCGCACGCAGTACGGTGGATCAGAACCTTTTTCAAAACTTGAAGCGGACCCATACCTGAAAGAATTATTTGCCGGATATTCATTCAGCAAGGAATACAATGAAGAGCGCGGTCATATGTGGGCTCTGGAAGATGTTCAGGGCACCGCTCGCATTTCAGACAAAACTCCGGGTACCTGTTACTCCTGTAAATCATCCTCCAATCCATCTTTGTGGGCTGAATTGGGCATGGAAGCATATGATAAGATGTCGTTTGCTGAATTAACTCCCAGGGTGGAATATCCCATTGGATGCGCAAACTGCCATGAAGCGAACACAATGCGGTTGATTGTCACCAACCCGGCGCTTGAACAGGCGCTGCTTGCCCAGGGGAAGGATTGGAAAACATTCACCCGTCAGGAAATGCGGACTGTCGTTTGTGCCAACTGTCATGTGGAATACTACTTCAAAGGCGAGGGCAATTATCTTACCTTCCCGTGGGAGAAAGGCACCACAATTGAGGCGATTGAAACTTACTATAACGAATACGGCTTCAAAGACTGGGAGCATCTGAACAGTAAAGCCCCCATGATCAAGATTCAGCATCCTGAATTTGAAATGTACAGCAATGGAAGTACACATTTTAATGCAGGGGTTGCCTGCGCAGATTGCCATATGCCCTACACGCGTGATGGGGCGGTTAAGTTTACCAGCCACAACGTCTCGAGCCCATTGCTCCGACCCGAAAAAGCTTGCGCCACCTGCCATACCGATGTGAAGTATGTCGTTGGCAGAGTCAAGATTATCCAGGATAGTGTTAATGAGACGTTGCTGAACACCGAAAAAGCAATCACTGAAGCCATTGCCGCCATGAAAATTGCAGGAGAAAATCCGGCACACGATCCTGCCAAACTGGAAGAAGCCCGCCAATTACATCGCGTTGCGCAGATCCGCTGGGATTTTGTGGCAGCCGAGAACAGCATGGGCTTCCACAACCCAGAAGAAGCTCTCCGCATTCTGGCAGCGGCAACTGACCTTGCCAGACAGGCACAATTAAAAGCCCAGGAATCTTTAATGGTGACAGCAAGCAATTAGTATAAAAAAGAATCATTAAAGAGGCGGCTTATAAATTATAAGCCGCCTCTTTTGTTATCTTGTCGTTTAAATTAATTCTGCATCTGCGTTTGTGTTCTGAAAAGATTTGCGCGCTTCCACGCGAACCAGGTCCAGAAGTTGCCTGCGGTACTTCACAAAATCAGGGCTGCTTTCCAGTTCAATCGCGTTGCGCGGACGCGGCAGGTTGATATCCACAACCTGCTGAATTTTGCCGGGGCGGGCAGTCATGATATACACCCTATCTGAGAGCAAGACTGCTTCATCCACATCATGGGTGACAAACAACACAGTGATCCGGTTTTTCTCCCAGACTTCCAGCAGCAATTCCTGCATGAGCATGCGTGTTTGCGCGTCTAAAGCCCCAAAAGGCTCGTCCATTAAGAGGATTCTGGGTTGGTAAACAAGAACCCGCGCAATGGCGACCCGCTGGCGCATCCCTCCAGAGAGCTGATTGGGGTATGCGTTTTCAAAGCCTTCCAGCCCGATGATTCTGATATATTCATCCACGCGGGCTTGTTTTTCTGCTTCATCAAGTTTGCTCTTCTGCAGCGGAAACAGGATGTTCTCACGCACACTCAACCATGGAAACAACGTGTATGTTTGAAAAACCATCCCGCGGTCGGCGCCGGGAAGATTGGTTTCCTTCCCATCCACATACACCACCCCGGCGGTTAACTTTTCCAGCCCGGCGGCAGCCCGCAGAAGAGTTGACTTTCCACAACCGGATGGTCCGATAAGGGATACAAATTCATTTTCACCAACATACAGGCTTGCGTTTTCTACAGCCAGAATTTCTTCCTGCTTTTTGGGAGAAAATTTGACCCATACATTTCTGAGTTCCAGGGCGGATTCAATCATCTCAGGCTCCCTTCCGGTCCATCCAGCGGAAAGCGCGCCGGTAAACGAGTTTGAAAATGAAATCGGTAATCAACCCCAGTAGTCCGATGATCAATATTCCCAGAATAATCGATTCGGTTTGCAGAAAACGTTGTGCCCGCATGATCCTGTATCCCAAACCCACCGATGCTGCAACCAGTTCGGCGACCACCAGGTAGGTCCACGCCCAACCGAGTGTAATTCGGAATGTGTCCCAGATGCCCGGCATGGCATACCGTAAAATCACCTTGCTAAGGATCTCCCACTTGGATAATCCAAAAGTGGAGCTTACCTCTATCAGCTCCCGAGGCACATTTTTTACGTTATCCATAATCATCAGCACCTCCTGAAAGAAAGTTCCGATGAAAAGGATCCAGATCTTCTGGCTGTCACCCACGCCTGCCCAGAGAATGGTGAGAGGAACGAAAGCCACTGCCGGCATATAACGCACAAGGTCTACAAATGGTTCAAACATCCCTTCGAACAGCCGAAAGTTACCCATCAGTATTCCAACGGGAACAGCCACCAGTGTTGAAATCACCCAGCCCAGCGTGATGCGGTACAGGCTGGCGGTGGTATCCTGCCACAAAATACCTTCTCGAATCTGGCGCAAAAGTTCCTGCCAGACAGATGCCGGAGAGGGTAAAAAAATTGGCGAAACAACATTCAGAGCTGTAACCAGATACCAAGTTATCAGGAATAAGGCGATGAATCCGACCCCGGCGGCGATATATATGGGCGTGGGGATGTCTGTACGCAGGTCAAGGAGCTGCGCACTCCTCCTGGATCCACGCGGCTCTTTTCCTTGAGCAGGGGAATTATTTCCTGTATTTGCCATGTCCTATTTCAGGAAACTTCCATCCACCAGTTTCGCCAGGTCAGGAATTTCGGTAAACAAACCGATACTCTGTGACACTTCGGCAACATCCTGAATGGTAGCTGTGAATTCACCTGCGAGGGCAGATTGATTATCTGCCAGGGAGTAGAATTCCACACCGTCGAACGCGGTTTTCAGGTCAGCGGCGCTGCTGCCAACCGCCTTGGCGATAATTTCCTTGCCTTCATCCGGGTTCTCATTGTAAAAAGTCAGGGCTTCATCCCATACCTTCAAAAGGGATTTGACCGCTTCAGGGTTGGCTGCCGCCCATTTGCCGTTCACGACCAGCACATCAGAAATCAATCCGGGGCGCTCACTTGCCAGATAAAGTGGTTTTAACGCGCTATTCTGGGCTAGGACTTCAGTAATGTAAGGTTCATAAGTAACTGCAGCCGGAACATTTCCGGTAAGCAGCGCGGTTCCCGCGTCACTGGCAGGCATGGGCACCGGAGACACATCCGACAGGCTCATACCGTTCTGCATGAGGGCATAATTCAAGAGGAGGTCACTGGTGGTGCCTTCTTCATAGGCTACCTGTTTGCCTTTCAAGTCGGCAATTGAATTGATGCTTTCTTCAGCCATGATTGCGTCTGCGCTGGTCGATACATCTTCGAGCAGAACTAGTTTTAAGTCCACGCCCGCGCTGAAGAGTTTGATGGCAGTGTGTGTGGCGAGGTTGGCTGCTTCCATCTCACCGCTGGCGAAGGCGGCGTTCACTTCTTTATCTTCAATGAAATCAACCAGTTCAGCCTGCAATCCGTACTTCTCGAACATTCCCTTTTCTTTGGCGATCCACCAGGGACCGTAGCCGATCCAGGGCTGGGTGCCAATGCGCACCCTGGTAGCGGTGGATGGTTGAGCCGGGGCAGCACATGCACCCAGCAGGGCGGTAATGACAAGTACACTCAATAAAACAAATAGCTTTTTCATTTTTTCTCCTTCAGTTTTGTGTAAATAAGATGGATATGATGGCTTGTAGATTCTTATTTCTTCTATGAAACACCTCCTGCGCGTAAGCGCCCTGCCAGTGCGTGGGCGTCCAAACCTTCCGCCCGGGCGAGCAGGTCAGCGTACCCGCCGAGTTCAGCGGATGTTGGTTGATCCAGCGCAACTACACTGATGACCTTAAGGAAATCCCATACATTTAATGGTGAAGCAAATCGGGCTGATCCACCCGTTGGCATCACATGGCTGGGACCGGCAACATAATCCCCCATCACTTCACACGATCTCTCGCCAACGAATACGCCGCCGGCGCAGGTTACTTTGTTCAGCCAGTTCCAGGGCTCAGCAACGGATAGATTCAGGTGCTCAGGCGCGTAAGAATTTGATAACATGATTGCTTCATCCAGATCACGAACGATTACAGCCCCACTGCGGATTTGCAGCGATTGGGCGAGGATATCTGTTCGGGTAAGCCGCGTATTCGCTTTTCCCTCCAGCCAGGCGGAGATTTCAGCCTGTACCTTTTGTGCAAAATCGCGCGATGGGGTGAGAAGAATGGCAGACGCCAGAACATCGTGTTCAGCCTGTGCGAGGAGATCAGCAGCTGCCCAGGAAGGATTGGCGCTGTCATCTGCGATGACGATAGTTTCAGTCGGACCGGCAAGCCCATCTATACCGACAATGCCGTAGACCTGCTGCTTTGCGAGCGTCACGAATAGGTTCCCCGGACCCACAATCTTCTCAACCGCGGGGATGCTTTCAGAGCCAAATGCCAGCGCTGCAATTGCCTGCGCACCACCCAGGGTGTAAACCTCATCCACGCCCGCGATGGCGGCAGCGGCGAGGATTACCGGATTGACAACCCCGTCATCCTTACCCGGAGGTGTGACCAGCGCGATACTCTTCACGCCGGCGACCTTTGCAGGTATGGCAGACATAAGCACCGTTGACGGCAGGGGGGCTGTGCCCCCGGGAACGTAGATGCCTACCCGTCCAATTGGTCTTAACACCTGCCCCAGTGTTCCCCCCATCGACTGGTCCATCCATGAGATCATGGGTTGTTTGCGATAAAAAAGCTCGATCCGGTTGGCGGCTAATTTTAGCGCGCTATATAGTTCCGGATCGATCGATTGCATAGCCAGGCGTTTGGCTTCATCAGACACTTTGAATTCCTTGATCGAAACGCCATCCAATTTATCTGTCCAAAATCGTAATGATTGGTCTCCACCTCGTCTGACATCCAGCAAAATACGCGATACTGCCTGGGCAGGGGTGATTACCTCTCCGAATGTGGCGGACAGTCTTTTTTGGATTCCAGCCGAAACCGGAACTTCATCAATCGGCTGGCGTTTCAAGATGGTCTTTCGAGCGGTCTCTACATCGATTATCGGAAACATGCGTTATCTCCTGGTGAAACAAAAAAGCCCCCGGAATTCCGGGGGCTGAAAGTAGGGAAACCCTAAAATCTACCTGGTTGTGCGCGCTGCGCCCACCGGAATACCAAAGGTATGTCGGGTATGATGATGCAGATGGGCGAAGCGTTGAGTTTTCATGTTGGCGGTAGTATATGCGAGGTATGCGAATTCGTCAAGGATATTTCTAAGCTTAAGGTATAAATAGAAACACCCGCCAATCGGCGGGTGTTGTATGTGACTATGATGACAACTTATACAATTGTGACTTTGGCAGCCTGCATGCCTTTTTGGCCTTTTTCAATTGTGAACTCGACCTTTTGTCCTTCTTCCAATGAACGATAGCCGTCCGCCTGAATAGCGGAGAAGTGAACAAATACGTCAGGACCATTTTCCTGGGCGATGAAGCCATAACCCTTACTGCTGTTGAACCATTTTACGGTTCCGATAACACGATCAGACATTTCTTTTCTTCCTTTTTGAATAAAACGATTAAAAACGGCGAGATCCGCTATTGCGGTTGTAACCTTCGCCGCCACGACCAAAACCACCACCGCCACTACGACGGGGACCGCCAAATCCACCACGACCACCTTCTTCTTTGGGGCGGGCTTCATTCACTCTTAATTCGCGGTTTTTAAAATTGTAACCATTGAACATGGAAACAGCTTTTTCCGCTTCTTCCGGAGTTCCCATTACAACAAAACAAAAACCTTTTGAATTGCCGGTCATCCGGTCTTTAATGACATCTACAGATTCCACAGTTCCTGCTTCGGCAAACAAAGAACGTAGTTCTTCTTCTGTAGCTGAATACGGCAAATTGCCGACATACAATTTTGTTTCCATGTTCCCTTTCCTGTAGTCCGACGGACTCTCGAAAAAAATAGCCGTAACCTAAAATGCAGGTCAAGCGGCTAACGCACACATGCCCATATTTGCAAGGCAACACTATTATATACCGATTCTACAAAATAATAAAGGATTTGTCTGACGAATATTCAATATTCATAATATTGCTTTTTTGCACCTGATACACCCATAATAGCGTACATATTACTGGAATACCCGCTATGCTATAATCCAGTTTGTATACCCAAGATAGAGAAGGAAGCCTATGTTCCAGAATATTATCCGCGTCCTGGGCGGTGATCCAAACAGAAAAGCAATAGAACGCATTTCCGGCATGGTCGAGGAAATCAACGCGCTTGAGCCGGATTTTGAAATACTCTCAGATGAAGCGTTATCTGCCAAAACAGCAGAATTCAAAGAACGATTGCAGCAGGGTTCGCCCATCGATGATATTCTGCCAGAGGCTTTTGCTGCCGTTCGTGAAGCCGGTAAACGCACCATTGGGCTGCGGCATTACGATGTGCAGATGATCGGTGGCATCACCCTTCATGAAGGCAAAATCGCTGAAATGCGTACCGGTGAAGGAAAGACCCTGGTAGCCACTCTGCCGCTATACCTCAATGCGCTGGAAGGCAAAGGGGTTCATCTGGTAACTGTGAACGACTACCTGGCGCGCCGCGATGCCCGTTGGATGGCACCCATATATAATGCGCTGGGTCTCAGTGTGGGCGTTTTGCAAATGGCAACCCGAACTGAAAATGGCAAGCTTGCATTTATCGTTGATTTGGAAAAATCATCCCCCCACGAAGATCAGCACCAGCTGCGTCTGGTTCCCAGGCAAGAAGCCTATCTCGCGGATATTACCTATGGAACCAACTCTGAATTTGGTTTTGATTATCTGCGCGATAACACAACAATGCGGCTCGAAGACCGGGTTCAACGCGGGCATCACTATTCCATTGTGGATGAGGTCGACAACATCCTCATCGATGAAGCGCGTACACCCCTCATTATTTCAGGTCCGGCATCGGATGACACCGAGTGGTATCTGAAGATGGCGCAGGTGGTCAGGCAGCTGAACCCCGAAGATTACGAAGTGGAAGAAAAGGATCGCACCGTTACACTTACCGAGATTGGCGAAATGCACGCCGAGCAGTTGATCGGCACCAGTCTGCGGGACCCCGACCGCCCGGAAGAGATGACTCCCCAGCAGGCACGCCTGATGGGATACCTCGAGCAGTCGCTCAAGGCGCAATTCCTCTTCAAACGCAATAAGGAATACCTGGTACAGGCTGGTAAAGTAGTGATCGTGGATGAATTTACCGGAAGGCTCATGCCTGGGCGCCGCTGGTCTGATGGTTTGCATCAGGCGGTGGAAGCCAAAGAAGGTGTTAAGGTGGAACCGGAAAATGTTACCTATGCCACCATTACTCTCCAGAATTATTTCCGTATGTATTCCAAACTGGCAGGTATGACAGGTACTGCGCTTACTGAAGCGGAAGAGTTCAGCAAGATCTACAAACTCGATGTACTGCCCATCCCCACGAACCTGGAATATGTCGCTACCCGCAATAGCAGCCCGCTGGTGGAAGTGCCCGCCAAGGACGACAAAGGCTACAAGTACAACTATTTTGCCCGCTCGAACGATCCTGATAGCAAACCGGTGTACTGGCGTCGTAAAGATTATCCGGATGTTGTTTACCGAACCGTGGAATCAAAAGTCCGCGCGATCACCCAGGAGGTGATTCGCTTTCATGTGATGGGTCGACCACAGCTGGTGGGTACTACTTCGGTGGAGCACTCCCAAAACCTGAGCTACCGCTTGCACGCTGAATCAGTACGCCGCCTGTTGCAAACGCAGGTGTTACGCTCGGTCTGGCTGGAGCAGCATCCTGATAAGGGGATGGAACAGGAAATCCCCGAATTGGTTTTCCTTAACAAACCAATTGAGGAGCTCGAAACAACAAAAATGCGCCAGCTTGCCCGAGATTTGGGCATCTCCTTCAACATGGAGGATGATGAAAACCTTAACCGGCTCATCTCGATCATGGAACTCCGATCGCAGGATAAAGACCGGCTGGTTCAGGTGCTTCAGGCAGGTGTCCCGCATCAGGTATTGAACGCCAAGAAACATGATGAAGAGTCCAAGATTATTGCCCAGGCAGGTGCATTCGGTGCCGTGACCATCGCCACCAATATGGCGGGTCGTGGTGTCGATATCAAGCTTGGCGGCGAATTAAATGACAATATCCTCAATGATGTGAACCGGGTGCTCAAACGTGCGGGCTATCAGAATCCGTTTGATATGACCCTCTCAGAGCGCTTTGAAGCGCTGCGAAAAATTCCGTCTGAAGAGTTTGGCATATATGATGCCGGCGCGCAGATGTTCCTAACATACATGGACCAGATGGAAATGGTCCGGGAGCTGGGTGGACTGCATGTGGTGGGTTCAGAACGGCACGAAGCCCGCCGAATCGATAACCAGCTGCGTGGCCGTGCTGCCCGTCAGGGTGACCCCGGCTCTTCCCGTTTCTATCTCTCCCTTCAAGACGATTTAATGCGCCTGTTTGGTGGGGGGCAGGTGGAAGATTTGATGGCGCGCCTGCGTTTTGACGAGTCCATCCCCATTGAAAGCGGTATCGTTGGCAGGCTTGTTGAGCAATCCCAGACCCGTGTGGAAGGCGCCAACTTTGATGTCCGTAAACACCTGCTGGAATATGATGATGTGCTGAACACCCAGCGTGCCCGAATATACAGTCAAAGAGATCGCGTCTTCACCAAGGAAGACCTGACCGAAGATGTACAGGAGATGCTGCAATCTGAATTAACCCGCCGTATCCCCGAGGCATTACAGGACCTCGAAGGTCCCTGGAAACTGCTGGCTTACCTCGAAGAGATACAACCCAACATGTTCTGGGGGCAAGATTTCTACCCCAATTACACGCAACGACTTTTACTTGAAAAAATTGACCTGACTGGCAGCCGGGAGAATCTAAAAACCCAATTGCTTGATCTGGCAGAGCAGGCGTATGATGCGGAACAGGGTCATTTAATCGAAGCAGCCCGTGAGCTGATCGACAAGTCTGAAGAAACGCTTAAGATGCAGATTGAAGAGCGGCTGGATAGTCTGGATACGTTCATCGATGGGCTTGCAGACATGGATGAAACAGATACCCGCCGCCCGCAGGAAGTACTGGATGAACTGAACACGGTCATCAGGCTGCCCATCCGCCTTAATAGTGATCAGCAGCGCAGGTTATTGTCTGAACCGAAAAAGATAAAAGATGATATTGCCGATCAAGTCCGCAACATTCTGACCGGGTTGACCATTACCCGGCTAATCGGAGCATTCGAGCGCCGTCTGGAAGAAGGTCTTTCCATGAAACCCGCTCATTACCAGCAGTCCGATTGGGACGCGATCGCTGGCGATATGCTGCACGAATTGGATGACCTGTTTAAGAAAAACCGCGATAAACTGTTTGGTTCACAGGGGCAAGTTGCCCGTGAATTGGATGGAGTTTTAGAAAAACTTGGGAACCAGCCCATTACTGAAAACCTGGCGGTGCAACTGATGGGTTTTCTCTCACAAGGTTCGCGCCTTGCGTTTGATCAGAAAACCCACCGACAGGTCTGGCAGCGCACTACCCGGCTGCGGTATGTACACCTGGCAGCGAAGGAACTGGTAGACCGCGAGCCAGCCCATATTACACAGGATATTCTGGATCATCTTTCAGGTGCAAGGGAAGCGATGGTGGAAATGTGGGGATTCAGCGAGTGGAACCGCATCCGCCAGACAGAAACCGTTGCGCCGGCTTGGGCATTGAAACGCCTGGTGAAGGATGATGATACCAGCATTCAAACCTCAATGGCTGATCTGCCTATGGATCAGTGGAGTGAAGAAGATCAAAAAGCGCTGAGGCTGGTGCTGGGCGGAAATGTGATCAACAGCATCTACCGCCAATTGTTACTGAGTGTAATTTCAGAACTCTGGGTGGATTATTTGACCCGTGTGGAAGCACTGCGGGTATCTATTGGATTGGAAGCCTACGCGCAGCGTGATCCGCTGGTGCAATACAAAGGACGGGCATCGGAATTATTTACCCAGCTGCTGAGCGATATTCGATCGGGTGTCATCAGCCGTATGTTCAACTACCGTCCCAGAGTAGCCGCACCTGAACAGGAAGCTGCCCCGGCGGGCGTGGTGCCTTCTGTGGTTGAATCAGCTGCCAGCACTGAACAGCCAGCCAAAACAGATAAGAAAAAGCGCCGGCGCCATTAACCAACCTGAAACGGAAAAATTTCAATGCATATACTTGTTACGAATGATGATGGTGTAAATGCACCCGGATTACTGGCGCTTGCCAATGCCATGAAAATTTTCGGCAAGGTGACCGTTCTTGCGCCCGATCGCAACTGGAGCGCATCGGGACATGTTAAGACCCTTGAGCGTCCCCTGAGAGTCAGGGAAACACGTCTGGCAGATGATACACCCGCCTATTGTACTGATGGTGCTCCATCAGATAGTGTGGCGCTGGCATTGTTGGGCTTTACCACAGAAAAAATTGATGTTGTGGTTTCAGGCATTAATCCCAATGCCAACATCGGGCATGATGTGACCTACTCTGGTACAGTTACCGCTGCCCTGGAAGCAGCCATTGCCGGGGTAAATGGCGTGGCCGTATCTGTGGATCGCCCGGATGATTATTTGGGTCCCATTGATTACAGTGGAGCCGCACACGCAGCACAAGTAGTTGTCCGCCGGGTGATCGAAAGAAAGTTATCGCCCCAGATTATTTTAAATGTCAATGTTCCTTATGCCGATTTTCAAGACATGAAAGGATTCCAGGTGACCCGGATGGGTTTACGCATTTATCGTGATGCGCTGGTAGTCCGGCATGATCCGCGCGGCAGACCTTATTATTGGATTGGTGGCGAGACTCCTATAGGCAAAGAAGAGGATGGTACCGATTACGGTGCGCTGAAGCAGGGTTATGTGTCCATTACCCCCATCCAATTGGATTTGACTGCTCACCAGATGATACAGCCACTTCAAGATTGGATTTGGAATGAATAATTAATACCGGGGCTGAAAAGCCCTGGTATTTTATGCGCTTACCTGTACCTGGCTGATATTTACCTCATGATACAGGGAGTACTGATATTCGATGCTAAGGGATGAAACTGGGCGGCTTGTAATAATGGGTCCGGTTGTTTTCCCCCAGATCAGCCGGCTTGCCGCGTCAAACCAGTCATTACCGTCACCTCCGGCGTAAACGACATCTCCCATTGAGATCCCGCTTGCTGATCGGTAATCAACCCCGCTGGAAAAGAAAGCGGATTGATTGGAGAACGATTTACTGGCTGCGCCCAATCCCCGTAAATGTTGACCATCTTTAAAAATATCCACCGCCTCGATGATGCCGTCGTCTTCTGCAGTGATTGTCAGACGGGTACCATCCAGAAGCATAAATGTGGTGTGCGAGTTGCTTGCTTTCAAGTCTTTGAAATCCCCATCCAGAGTACCCTTAATATCACTAACATCAACGTGGGGATCTCCCCAAATGCTTGTGCTCTTGCCCGACCATTTATCGATGATATTAAAGGTGGACCCATCTTTGAATTCGAATCGGTAACGGTCTGTTTCTGCCACCTGCCGGTTGCGAACTGCAATCCCGGCAACGGGTTCAAAGGATTGATAAGAGATACTCAAGCTCTCTTCTTCAATGATTGTCTCTTCAATGGTGATCACCTCTGCCTGGTTAACCGGTTCTCCGCCTGTTCTGGCAGATAGATCCCTGAGACTCTTAATCAATTGCCCAAGATTGATGCGGTTTTCGTTTGCGGCAGAATCTACCGGTTTGGTATCCGTTTTGACCTTCTCCGGTTTTTCGCCAGAAAGGATTGCCTGATCTTCTTTGAAATCATCCAGAGCGGTTTTCTTTTTTACCGAGGGGTTGTCTTGCTCAGATTGATGCTCACGCGCCCGAAGTAGTAATCTCCGGGCGGTAATTAAATCCGAAATATTGTGAGATATCGCATCCATGCGTTTTTTCTCCTCATCCTTGAGGTGATTTCTCTAACTCTACTATCGGAAGGAAATCAGATAACTGAATACTTTTTGTGGTCTATTGAAGTACGGTATTGACAACTTAAAAAAAGAAGCATGGTAAAATATGATTAACCTTCGGGGCAGGGTGAGAATGGTTTCCATTCAATTCCCGATCGGTGGTAAAGCCCACGAGTTCGAGAGAACATGATCCGGTGTAACTCCGGAGCCGACGGTAACAGTCCGGATAGAAGAAGGCGTAAGCAGGAACTGGGATGGGTGTGTTCCGCTTACAACCTGCCCCGAAGTAATTAAGCGCGGGGCTTTATGTTTAAAATACTCAACCGTCATAGAATCCTGTTTCTCCTGCTTTCGCTTATCGCAGCCATTGTTATCTGGCAGGTGACGGTCTGGATCTGGAGATTTCCCGCGTTCATTTTGCCCGGTCCTCTGGAAGTGGCTGTTCGCTTTGGAAGGGCTGTTGCGGATGGCGCCTTGATTCGGCACAGCCTGATAACCCTGGCAGAAGTGATTGCCGGTTTACTGATCGGATCCACCCTGGCAACAATCACCGGATATCTGCTGGCAAAATCTCCAGCCGCCGAAAGATTCCTGTCCCCTTACCTGGTAGCCAGCCAGGCGGTGCCTCTGGTAGCCATTGCTCCGCTACTCATCATCTGGTTCGGACCGGGGCTTTTTTCGAAAATTCTCATCTGTTCATTGATCGTCTTCTTTCCTGTATTGGTGAATACAATCGTTGGATTGCGTGCCGTGCCGGATAATCTGCGCGATCTCATGCGCAGTCTGCGCGCGACCCGCTCAGAAATTCTCAGAAAACTAGAAATTCCAGCTGCTTTGCCAGTGTTCCTGGGCGGGTTGCGGATTGGCGCCACGCTTTCTGTTATTGGAGCGGTGGTGGGTGAATTTGTTGGTTCAGACCGCGGTTTGGGTTTCCTCATCAATGTCGGGCGTGGTCAGTACGACACCGCGCTGGTATTTGCAGCCATCTTCACCCTGATTATGATGGCGTTGATTCTGTATGGGTTGGTAATTCTCGCTGAAAAACGTCTACTGCGCTGGCAGAAATACGCCACGAAGCAGACCTAGACAGAAAAGGATGACAACATTCATGAAGAAGAGATCTATTTCGCTACTGCTTGCATTAATAATTTTCACCCTGCTTTTTGGGGCGTGTGCTTCCAATGGTCCGGAGAAGGCAACAGAAGCATCCCTGCGCGAAATTTCCCTCCCTGTGGGGTATATCCCCAATGTTCAGTTCGCGCCCCTGTATGTTGCGATGGAAAAGGGTTACTTTAAGGATGCCGGCGTAAATGTAAAAATCGATTACAGTTTCGAAACGGATGCGCTGGCTCTGGTGGGGGCAGGCAAATTGGAATTTGCCTTGGTTTCAGGGGAACAGGTTCTTTTGGGCAGGGCTCAGCAGCTGCCGGTGGTAAATGTGTTAGCCTGGTATCAGAAATATCCGGTTGGGATCGCTTCTCTGAAAAGCGCAGGTATAGCGAAGCCAGAAGACCTGCGCGGGAAGCGTATCGGTACACCGGTTCTCTCTGGAGCCAGCTATGTAGGTATGGAAGCTTTGCTGGCTGCGGGTGACCTGAAAGATGCTGATGTGCAGATCGACACCATCGGTTTCAATCAGGTCGAAAGTCTGGTTACCGGCAGAGAAGATGCCGTGGTGGTATATGTCGCTAATGAGCCAGTCCAATTGAAGGCGCAGGGATATGATGTAGATGTCTTGCTAGTCTCCGATTATCTAACTCTAGTTTCCAATGGATTGATCACCAGCGAAAAGATGCTAATAGAAGAACCGGAATTGGTAAGAGGGGTTGTGAATGCACTGCTAAAAGGCATTCAAGATGCCATTGCCGACCCGGATGGTGCCTATGAAATTTGTAAAAAGTATGTTGAAAACCTGGATAACGCAGATGAAACTACACAAAAAGCTGTACTGACTGAATCCATCAAACTTTGGCAGGGTGAGAAATTAGGCTTTTCACAACCGGAGGCATGGGTAAATATGCAGGAAGTCTTGCTGAAAATTGGTCTCATCCAGGAAGAACTCGACCTTGAAAGAGCTTACTCGAATGAATTTATCCCCTGAAAGATCAGGTGAGACTATGGTGATGACACCTGATTCTGGTGCATCTGAATGCCTGCTCCAGGTCCGTGATCTGAGCGTTACCTTCCCGAATGGAAATGGCGGTCTAAAAGCGCTGCGTAATGTCAGTTTTGACTTATGCCCGCAGGAATTCTTGTGTGTACTGGGACCCTCTGGCAGTGGGAAGAGTACACTTTTACGGGTTCTGTCTGGATTAATTCAACCCACGAAGGGCGATGTTAAGTTCTTTCATGGAGATGGATTACCTCCAAAAATTGGCATTGTCTTCCAGCAGGCGAATCTTATGCCCTGGCGGACAGTCCTGCAGAACATTACCCTGCCCCTCGAGCTGGGAGAACCACTTCAGACAGACAGTATCCGCAGGGCTATGGATTTAATCGATCTGGTTGGCTTGCAGGGCTTTGAACATAACTTTCCGGGTGAACTGTCGGGTGGAATGGCGCAGCGCGTGGCAATCGCCCGTGCGTTGATTCATGACCCCGACCTCTTATTACTCGACGAACCGTTTGGCGCGTTGGACGCGCTGACCCGCGAGAGGATGGGCTCTGAATTGTTGCGTATCTGGCAGGCACGAAAAAAAACCGTGCTGATGGTCACCCACTCCATCAATGAAGCCATCTTCCTGGCAGACCGGGCGTTGGTGCTTACCTCCCGTCCGGGTACTTTATGCCTTGATATCCCCATTGATTTTCCACGTCCCCGCGTGGATGATATGCGCTACTCTTGTGAGTTTGGAGACCTGGCGCGAACCATTCGCGGAGCCATTGGCGAAATATAACAAAATGACCCTTCCGTATGTACGGAAGGGTCATTCATTGTTTGAAGTCAGCTAATCCAATTGATATGTTGCGTACACTTCAACCGTGATCAGCATTTGTCCTGCAGAAACAGGTACGGTACCTGCGGAGAATGATGCTTCGCTCTTCATTCCAACAGGCTGCATCGGATTAGAGTAGCTGCTGACACTCAATGAGTGTACCTGTCCGAGCTTTGCGCCTGCGGCTGCTGAAAGTTCTTCAGCCTGTGCTTTGGCATTTTCCACCGCTTTGTTGCGCGCTTCATCAATTGCTTTAGATCGGTCTGATGCGTCGAACTGAATGCCATTGATATTATTCGCGCCTGAACGGACTACCGTATCCAGTATTTCGCCCATTTTTGATAAATCTCTGACGGTCACATATACCGAATTATCGACCATGTATTTGATGTCCAGCATCTCTCCCATCGGACCATATTGCTGTTGCGGGTAGATGTTGAATGCTGTAGTCTGGATATCCTTTTGATCCACACCCAGCGCAGTCAATCCTTCAGATACATTATTGGACTGTTGTGTGTTGCTGGTTAGGGCTTCTGCGACATTGGCGCCTTCAGTATGTACACCGATGGTAATGTAGGCAATATCTGGGATGATGGTTGCCTGACCACTGCCGGTCACCGAAATGGTGCGGATTGGAGCTTCGTTGTTACCTTTTCCACTGGTGCTGGGTGAGGTGCCCGGGAGGATACCGCATCCGGTTAGTAAACCTCCGATAACCAGCACGCTGAGAATTACAAAAATTGTCTTTTTCATGGTTGCCTCGTTTCTTTGCCTGTTCAGCTTATTTCATCTCGTAAGTTACGTAGGCATCCACGCTTACGACGAGTTGTCCACCTGCAATTGGAGGAGCGGCCATATCCATGCCACCACCCATACCGTAACCATTGTACATGGGCACTGGCTGAGAATAGCTGCTCACGCTCAGGTTCATCACCTGTCCGACCTTTACGCCTGCAGCGGCAGCCAATGCGTCAGCCTGTTTTCGGGCGTCTGTTACAGCAGCGTTTCGGGCTTCAGTTAATGCGGCTGAGCGATCTGCCACATCGAATGTAATCCCGTAAATACTGTTGGCACCTTTACTCACAACAGCGCTGAGAATTTCACCCAGCTTGTCGAGTTCGCGGACTGTGATCAGGACGGTGTTATCCACCATGTACTTGATCCCTAACATTTCGCCCATCGGACCGTATTGCTGGTTGGGATATACAGAGAAATTTGTCGTCTGAATATCCTTGGGGTCAACTCCGAAGCCAGCAAGGGCATCTGCAACCGCCTGAGAAGCAGAGGTGTTATCGGATAGTGCCTGCGCAACATTTTCATTTTCGGAATGAACACCAATGTTGATGGTTGCCATATCTGGCTTCAGGTAAGCTTTTCCATTACCTGTAACCGAGATGGTGCGCGGAGAATCATCCGCGCCTGCGCCGCCGGGGTTCACGAAAGCGCTCAAACTAAAAACGCTGAGAAGCGCGACTGCAATTAATAAGAAATATTTGACTTTCATTCAGTCCTCCTGATATTTATTCTTGCACTCAAGACGCTAAATTGCAATAAAAGTTCCAGATTTCGTACAAGTTCCTGTAAAATTCATTAATAGACAGGGAAATCATCTGTTGAGGAAATATGCCCATCAATTACCTTGAGATCAAACAGCAAATAAAGGATTTTTGCAGCACCACCCGCTTGCAGATGGAAAAACTGGATGATCTGCTATTGCGGGCTGAAGCCAGGCTGAATGACCCAGGGATGACAAAACAAGAGATAATTGCGAAAATACAAAATGCCGCGAAGACAAATCCAAATATCCGCTGTGCTGTCCCCCTCAGTTTTCCACTGAGTGAGATGATTTTAGCGCCCGAATTGACAGTTGATTTTCCCATTATTGCAGCAGACGGATCGCAGGTGGTTCCCTCCCGCCACCGCCAGGTGGAATTTGGAGCCATTAATATCGCCGCCATCAGTATGATCCCTGGGAGTGGTGTCGCGCCCAATATCACCTTGCGCAGCACGTTGTTGAACTTCCCTGATATGACGGATGCGATCTTTGGTTTATCTGAAGGAAAAATCGCGCTCATCCGAGACTTGCATGAACGGAAACTGCTGGCAGAGCTGGCTGAGAAGCTGCCTTCCCCGGTAATCTCTATTACCGATGGAGGTTTGGAACTCTTCCGTGAGCCTGGAGCTGACCGGGAATATGAAGAGATGTTCCGCGAATATATGACTGTCCTGGCGAAATTTCAAACATTTGGAGCTATACCTGCTGGATATGTCGATAAACCCGGCAGCAGGCTGGTTTCTGCCATGCTGGATCTGCTTGGTGCAAATCCTTCTGATGGAGATGGACTCAGTATATTGTCTGACAGGATCCTCTTCAGCCGTATTCTGTCACAGCCTTACAGCCGTTCAGCGGTGTTTGGTATTCAATCTTCCCAGAGCCATAAAGCAGCCCGTGAGTTGGCTGTAAATTTCTTCTATTACAATGCCAGCCGCCAGGGTGCGCCAAAAATTGCCCGGGTGGAGATCCCAGCCTGGGTGGCAGAGGATGATGCCTCTGTCCAGCGCCTGCATGCCGCACTTATTCAGCAATGCCGAATTAATGGATGGGATTTTCCTTATCTACTGGGCAGGGCGCATGAAGAAGCAGTCATCCGTTATGAAGATTCTCTTCGGCTGGAAGAAATGATTGCGGCTGGTATGCGCAGTGAGAACATTCCCATGGGTGATATGTCAGAAAAACAGAGAATGAAAGACGGGTCAGGAAGGAAAGGATGAGGTATGAATCCGATTGAAATTGGCAGGTTAATGCGGGCATCCGCAACCGGATTTGTGGTCGGCTGCAGGCTGTCGCAACTGGATGCGCCATCTCTGGGCGCGTTGGTGCGGGTTCCATTGGAACCAGATTACCAGATCTACGGCATCATCACCGATATCCGCGTGGAGGATGACGGTCTGGTCAGGCAACTGGTAACAACCGCCGAACTTTCACCCGAGGTGATCGCTGACAACCGGATGAACCGAAATATGCCTGTAGAAATGAGTGTGCTGGCGGTTGGTTATGACCGCGCCGGAAAAGTGTTCCACCTTCTGCCTCCCAGACCAGCGTTATCACTCGACAGTATTTACCTGTGTTCACCTGAGGAATTCATCCGCTTTACCGGAGAGAACCGATTTGGTTACTTCAGGCATATTCTGCATGCGCAGGATATTGCCATCTCTGAGGTGCTGGCGGCTCACTTACAGCAGGGTGTCAGCTTCCATGGCACTGCAGGAGTAAACACGTGGCTTGAATCTGCCGCGCGAGAATTGATCACTTTACTGCGGGATGATTATCCAACCCTCATGATGGTGATGAGCGCCCTGGCAGATCTGGAAATGGTTCCTTCAGGGAGGTCGGCATGACAGATCAGGTTCCTTCGGATGCAATTGGCTATGTCGTTGGTGGAGAACTCAAATCCAGTTTATCTGCCCGCCTCACCGTCCCCTCGCAGGATGTGCAGGAAGGCGCGTTTGTGGTTATGGAGAACCGCGATTGGGTATATTACGGTCTGGTGACCAACCTGGCATTGGGCAGCACCAATCCGCGTTTTGCCGATGAGCAGAGCGAGCAGCGCTATCCTGAGTATCTGGCAAAGCAGCTTCATGGGTTGACATTATTTACAAATATTGAGATTCTGCCCACCCTGATGATGGATCGCGGGCCGGATTTGGAAGATCCGGCATACCCGGAATGGCTGGAGAGCCATCCACCGGGCAGTGTCAACCCCATCCCCGTGAAGACCATTCCCCCGCATCATACCCAGGTGCGGATGGCAAGTGCCGGAGATATCGCCGAGATTTTTGGTTCAGAAGACCAGCCTGGTTACTACAGGGTTGGATCCACCCGCGAACAGGGTTTGCCGGTGTGCATCAATCTCGATAAATTTGTCCAACGCTCTTCTGGTATTTTTGGCTCGACTGGCACCGGAAAGAGTTTTCTTACCCGTATTATTCTGGCTGGCTTGATGAAGTATGATCACGCCTCCGTGCTGGTGTTTGATATGCATAACGAATACGGCGTCGACGACATAGCCTCCGACACCCATCAGCGCGTCCCGGGGTTGCGCAGCAAATTCCCGGTCAAGGTTCGCCTGGTTGGGTTGGGTGCACGAACGGATATCCGCGGGCAGACCCCTGATTTCTCCCTTGAAATTGACGAGAAGGATATCAAACCGGAAGATATTGAGCTGCTGACTCGTGAGTTGAATCTCAAAGAAACCACTCCCACCACGCTGGAAGCTCTGCAACAATCTTTTGGGATCGATTGGTTTGGTGAATTCAAACAGCTCGAAAACGGCAGAACAGAGGAAGATGAAAACGGCAAGAAGGTGCCATCACCCGATAGCACTGAAGGTTGGGCTCTTGAGAATGGTGTCAATGTCGCTGCAACGGTTGGATTGCGAGCCAAACTGCAGCGGGTGTTCAACCTGCCCTACATCGTTCCCAATCCCGCCCAGAATGGGCTGAATCAGATCATCCAGGCGTTGGAAGCCGGTCAGCATGTTGTACTTTCATTTGGAGAGTATGAACGTGATCTGGATTACCTGCTGGTGACCAACCTGATTACCCGAAAAATCCGTGAACGTTGGGCGGAAACAACGAACAAGTACCGCGGACATGGCGAAAAGGAACCTCGTCCGCTCGTGGTCGTGGTGGAGGAGGCACACAAACTACTCAACCGTGAAATGGCGAACCAAACCAGTTTCAGCACAATCGCCCGTGAAATGCGCAAGTATTATGTAACCCTGTTAATTGTCGATCAGCGTCCTTCACAAATCTACGATGAGGTCATGTCGCAGCTGGGTACACGCATCTCCGGCAAGCTGGAAGATGACGCCGATCTGTCTGCGGTGCTGGCGGGTGTTGCTGGCAAGGAAACCTTGCGTGGCATGCTGGCGCACCTCCAACCTAAAGAAGAGGTCTTGCTGCTGGGCTGGGGTGTTCCCATGCCCATTCCGGTCCGCTCACGCAGGTATGATGATTCCTTCTGGCAGGAATTGCTCGGGAAAAAAGACGCGAAAACTAAAAGTATGGATGAGCTGGCAAGATCGATCGGGTTATAAATGACAAAAAGTTGGAGTTTTACGGGGAGCAGGATTGAAGGCTCTGCCTGATTACCTGGTCCATTTCTGGTTCGTTTAGAATTATCCAGTAATCGTTTTCTCTGCAGATGACCACACTTTGTTGTGATTTCCTTTGGATTGCATTAATGGTCTTTTGATTGTTAGAAATATAAACAGTATCCGTATCCAGATTTCCTGTAATCACCTCTCCCCGGATATCGTCGAAGTATATCCTTAAAGCGCGCGAATCCATTCTTGCCAGGTACATCCAGTTGATGGTCATATCATTTTGTATTGCATAAATACCAAACGGCATATAAATATTTCGAATGTCGTCTTCAGGGAGGATAAAGATGTGCTGATAGTGAGCGTCTGCAATATCCCAAAAACCTGATGACAGCGGGGACTGATAATTATCGCGATGGATATAATCCTTTTGCTGTAACAACGGTTGAATTTCCCAGAACTGCAAGGCAATCACTCCGACAATCAGCCACCGGGTAATCCGACTTTTTGACGCCAGGTATAGAATAAAAATCACAATCAGATAATAGGCAGGCCAGATAAAGCGCCCGTTGCTGCGGAATATTAAGAAGATTTTATGGATTGCATCAGGAAGCGGGATTTTATAAATAATCAGATCTCCCAATGTAAGGCTTCCGCCGGTGGAAAAAATCGCCATAATAAAAACGGGCAGCAAAACTGGAAGATATTTGAAAATTGGTGGCTTATATATATTCCTGGGGGATATTATGAATGAAAAAACGAACAAAAGAATTATCCCAATTCCAAGATAAGCGTACCCCTCATATTGCCCTTCAAATGAAATTGGTAGGCTTTCAAAAAATGTCGATGTGTCCAATGGATTTATTAATGTATTGATATTTGCCGAGTAATGGGCAATATTTTTTGATCG